>CAZFLF010000099.1:0-11637 GCA_964519825.1 uncultured Pirellulaceae bacterium
GCGCCGGTGGCCTGCATCTTCTTGACCAGCTTCCGCAGGTTCTGCTCGTACTGTTCGACGGTCGTGCCGACTCCCTGTCGGAGATCATGGAGGCCCCAGTTGAAGTGAATCACGTCCCACTTGCCGTTGCCCAGCCAGCCATCGACTTTTTCGAGCGACTTTCCCGTGTGGCCGGCGTTCTCCGGGATGCGGTGCACGTTAGCTTCCCCATTCAACTCCGCCCGCGTCGCCAGCGTGTAGCACATAGAGACCGAATCGCCGATCAACAGCACACGGGGCAAGCCTGGCCGATCTTTGATCGGAATCATCGCGTCTTTCCAGTACTTAGTGTCGTTCGACCGGGCCGCCGGCTTCTGGCCAGACGCCGGTGGCGCGGGCGCGTCGTCGGCCTGGACCACAGCAACTGCCGACAACCACGATATGAGGAGGAGCGGAAATACCAGTTTGCACGGCATGGCACAAACATCCTTTCAAGTCGGAACGAACGCTCAGGCTAAGTTTTCGGGGCCGCCCGCAAGGACGTTGAACCCCGGAAAACCAAGATGGCGGCCCAGGTGAAATTCAGCCGTTGGTTAGCCCCCGCTCCCCGGAAATGGCTTGCGCGGGCTGGTTTTTGACTTTGTCACTAACGCTTGAAACCCTGGGTTGGAAGCCAGCAGTTCGTCCATCAGGGAGTCGTCTTCGTTCGGATCGAGCGACTGAATTGCCAGCAGGCGCCGATCAGGCAACTCCACGACGAAGGTCTGGCCGGACTCGGCGCATTCAGTTAGCGTCTTCTTTAAGTCCGTCTCCAGGCGGCTTAGCGGGATGGTCTTGATGGCCATGAAACTCCTCCCCCCTCCACAATCAATTTGTTTCCGACTTTTCGCCCGACGATGAGCACGACAACCTCCTCGTCCTCGACATTGTACAGGGCACGCAGGTCTCCGGACCGAAGTTCAAACTCGGCCAGTGGATTGGGTCGCAACCGTTTGATGGCTTTTGTCGGCGTCGTGGGCTGGTCCTGAAGCCGGGACAAGATGGCTGCTTCAAGGGTTCGCTGGTCACGCAGTGGCAATGACCGAAACTGCCTGTCAGCGTCCTCCGTGATGGTAATCTTGAAAGGCATGGCACCGCTTCTGCTTACCAATCCGCCTTCCGGCCGCGCTCCTCGACCTTGTTCCCAGCGGCCAGCCAGTCAACAACCGCGTCGCTGCCGCAGTCTGCTCGTATAATAGAAGCCTCATCGCGCGACCGCAACACTGCAGGGCCGGCGGGGCGCTACACTCACTCAGTAAACCAAGAAGGCCAACCCGACAAACCCTGCGCCCACGACGAGCAAGGTGCAGTCCACCCACCCGACCTTCGGGCTCCTGACCGCCTTGAGCATCCGCTGGCGGTGGCTCGGCCAGCGGAACACATGATCGACACCCAAGCACGAGAGGACCGTGAGGGAACCGGTCACCACCCAGCCCCAGGGCTGATAATGGAAGATGGTTGCGTACCACGTCGTGAGTGTGAGAGCGACTACGATCATCGGGGCGACCATGAGCTTGGGCGGCAGGGACTCCGAGGCGTACTGGCGCTCCCGCACGGCATAAAACCGGCGCGGGACGGCCAGCGCAATAGCCGCCTTACCCAGCAGTGTCGCCGCGATTACCAAGCTCAGAGTTCGAAACCACATCGCGCATCCGATTGATCTTCGTAGAACCAATACCTTGCCCGAAGATCCTCTTTTGCCGTCTCAAGAAGGCGAATTTCCACGGACTTCATCTCTGAGTTCTGCGATTGCCGTTTCCCAGTCAAGAAATTTCAGCTTGCCTTCATTTACCAAACGTTTTCGCTCTTGTAACACCTCCCTGTGCCAATCGGGCGAGGGGAGATCTGCCGGGCGGTGGGAAAGATCAGCCCACAGCGTTTCCATCACCTCCAGCTTGTCTGCAAGGGTCATTTGATCGAGTGGCAATTGGACGGACATAGCTTTGATCTCCAAGTCTTGAGCAACATCCCTATTCTACTGTCCGGAACGGTGGATGGCACGGCGCGCATTCGGAGTGGTCAGACACTTTTCCTCAGCTTCAAGTTGGCAACGAATGACTGATAGAAACTCGTCTCGCCCATCAGCACGGGCCGGTCCCGTGGCACACAATGCACGCCTGACAGTGTCACTCGGTCGTTTTGGCCAGCTCGCCGGCTCGCCACGCAATTATCCCTTCCGCTCCACTGTCCACGTTGACGCGTTCCGACATCCATCAACGACAGTGCAGGCGCCGGAGGGTTCGGAGACCTGCCAACATTCGTAACCGGTTGATGTCGCGAGCACTTGGAGTACGGATCCATTCTCGAACTGCACGAGCAAGTCTGGCGCCCGATCATCGACGTGTGCCTCAACAATGACCGATGACGACGTCTCCAACATCGCGCGAGCCGCAGCGTCGACCGGCTCAGGTAGGCCAAACTGATGTCCATGATCTACCGAACTCACCGCCATTCTGGCGGGCGTCATCAACCGCCAGACGTCTTGCGTTGAAATGGAACCCCCGCCGGAAAGGGAAATGACCCAGAAGTCAGGTTCGGAAAACGAGTACGCAACAACCGAGCGTCCCAGCATCCAACGCAGATCGACACTCGAGAGGTCGATACGCTTCGTGTGAATGATGTCACCCATGAGTTAGCCTGTCTCCTCGCCCGTCATTGAGGTCCGGTTTCGCTTTGCTGAATCAACTCACTGAGAGTGCCGTATTACGCAAGCTAACCGAACTCTCCGCTCGTGAGAAACTCCGGTCGCAACCATTGCCCGGATTCATCGCAGTTAAGCAAGTACAAATCGGATGGCTCTCTGCCCAGTAAAGGAACCGTGAATCGTTCTCGACCCTGCACCTGGTCAATACCGTACGGAAGAAACGATTGCCGAGGACTCTGTAAATAGACGGTCTAATTTGGTCAACCTATTTCCGTCGAGATAAACTGGCGGCTCATCCATTCAGTAAGTCCGGTGGGACGTCGTGGGCGATGCAGGCAACGCAATCCCCTTGTCCGACCAGTGTCGGACCGCGCGTTGCGATCAACAGACCCGCGGACGGTGCACACACCGAAACCGGGTCACGATCCGGTCGCTCGATGAAATGGACTTGTCCGACCGGTTGACCAGCCACGACTTCTCGCCCGAGATCGACGAGCGATTCGTAGAGTCCCGATTCGGGCGCGAAACGATAGTCCTCGCGATCCAGGGCCTGCACCCACCGCGTCGGTGGCAAACTCAGATCGGCACGGCTGCGAAAACTACCCTGCAAAACCTTGAGATGAATCAGTACGTTTCGCAGGCCGTCTTGCGTTAATCGATGGACACGAGCCGAGACTGATTCCGCGCCTCCCATTTCCGTCGTCAACACAATCTTCCCTTGCTGTTCAGCCTCGACCGGTAGCAGACCCGAGCCGGCGATGTCGGCGTACAGAAACGCCAAGTCCGTGTTCCAAGCCAAAGTGCCGGCCACCATGCGCCGCCGCTGTTCGCGATCTGGAACGAGGTGCATGTGGGCACACGGGTAAAAATCGACGCTCCGGCCTCCGGTATGAATGTCGATCACCACGTCGGATAGCGGAAACAACACGGTCGTCAGGTAGTGGGCGATCATTTCGGTAACCGAACCGTCGGCCCGTCCCGGAAAGGATCGATTCATGTTCTTCCCATCGAGCGGCGAAAGACGCGTGGCGGCCTTCACGGCCGGCATATTGAGCGCGGGCAAAAGTACGATCCGTCCCTGGACTTGTTCCGCGCGGATTTCCCGGCATAGTTTTAAGATCGCAATCGGTCCGGGGTATTCGTCGCCGTGATTGCCCCCCAAGACCAGGACGGTCGGGCCAGTCCCATTCGCCGCGACGGAGATTGGCAGTAACAGATTCGCCCAACCGCCGAGATTGTGGGAATACGGGACGCACAAATGGCCGTGCTGGATCCCCAAGTGATCGTAATCGACGGTGCAGTGCAGGGACGATCGCGTCATGGTGGGGTAAGTCTCCGCGTTGCTCTTCGCTTGACGTATGCTTGTATCGGGAACCAAGGTAACACGCGCGTGGAGATGTGCGTAATACCCGATCCCGGGCCAGCGAGGAGGTTGGGCCGTGCCGATTTTACCGAGTGGACTCGCACTGTTGGCCGATTCCGACCTCTCGCCCGGCCCCCTAGCTCAAGTTAGTATGAACTACTCCCCGCTCGTCCCGTCTATCGCCCGCGGCACCCATGAATCTGACGGCCTCGCTGTTGTCCTTCCTCGCCAAGTTGCTCAGCGGCTGCACCGTGCGCTGGGTTGATTGCCAGCCTGACACATGCCAGCGGGTATACTTTGCAAACCACACCAGCCACCTTGACGCCCTAGTCATGTGGGCCAGTCTGCCGCGTGAAATCCGCGCGCTGACGCGCCCCGTGGCCGCCCGTGACTATTGGGAGGCGGACATGATTCGCCGTTACATCGCCAGTTCGCTGCACGCACTGCTGATCGATCGCGACAATATCAAGGTTCATCAAAGTCCGGTCGAAGCGATGCTCAAGGCGATCGGCACGACCTATTCGCTCATCGTCTTTCCGGAAGGGGGTCGCAATCCGGAGGGGGAGATGGGCGAATTCAAAAGCGGCCTATATTATTTGGGGAAAAAGCGACCCGACCTTGAATTGGTCCCGTGTTATATCGACAACATGAATCGAATCCTGCCTCGCGGCGAGATTCTGCCGGTGCCGATGCTGAGCTGTATCACGATCGGTGCGCCAATGTGGTTGGAGAAAGGCGAAAGCAAAGTCGCCTTCCTGAAGCGGGCCCGTGATGCGGTGAGCCGGCTGAAAGATCTTGAGCGTTGAACCCACACATCATTACATTTTCGCCGCTGGCATTTGTTTCGTTGATCAACGCAGCCCGCTGGTTGAACACGCCGACGCTGTGGTTGCTTGGCGCAGTGCTCGTCTTGCTAGTAATCGCGATCGGTGCTGCGGCCATCCTCCGCCGGCACACGGAAAACAACATCAATCCCGCGATGCTGCGCTCCTTCATCCTGCGCGTGCGGGCGTGGTGGATGATGTACGCGATCCTGATCGCGGGATTCATCCTCGGTTACGCCGTGACCGTTGTGCTCTTCGGGTTTGTATCATTTTGGGCACTGCGCGAGTTCATCACGATGACGCCGACGCGTCGCGCGGATCATCGAGCTTTGTTCTGGGTGCTGGTCGTCTTTACGCCACTGCAATATTTGCTGGTCGGCTTGGGTCGCGGGTTTGTCCAACCGCCGGACGGAACCTGGATGGCTTGGTTGTCGGGCATCTTCGGACTGCGCGGAGTCGACTTCTACGGCCTGTACAGCATTATGATCCCGGTCTATTGCTCGCTATTCATTCCGGCGCGAATTGCCTTGTCCGGTGATTGCAAACGATTTCTGGAGCGATCCGCAAAGATTCAGGCCGGTTTGTTGATTTGTGTGTATTCGCTGAGTTACGCGCCGGCGCTGCTGCAACTCGAACTCAGCACCTACAAACCCGAGCCGCCGGCGAGTACCGCACGCGCGACCGGCTCACCGGACAGCGCGAGTCGTCCTTGGGGGGACGTGCGGTCAGGTGGCATGACGGAGGTCGCCCAGGAGAATCCCGCGGCTATTGAATCAGCCGCTGGTTCCGTCACAACTCACACGCGCCGCAAATGGCACGAGGGGGCCAGGGCGGGCTTGCTGTTCTTCTTCGTGTTGATCGTTCAGATGGGAGACGTGTTCCAATACCTGTGGGACAAAGCGTTCGGAAAAAAGGTGATTGTGCCGGAGATCAACGCCAGCCGCACGTGGGAGGGACTTTTGGGAGGGGTCGCGACAACGACCGTACTGGGTGCGATGCTGTGGTGGGTGACGCCGTTTCGTATCTGGGAGGCGGCCCTCATGTCGCTGATCACCGCGATCATGGGCTTCGCCGGAGGATTGACCATGTCGGCGATCAAACGCGATCGGGGAGTCGCCGATACCGGCACCCTGGTTCAAGGCCACGCGGGTGTGCTCGACCGCATTGATTCGATTTGCTTTTCCGCACCGGTCTTTTATCACCTGACGCGGTTCTATTTCTCGGAGCTGCCGTGAAGTTCGAACCCTAATCGCCGGTTACCTCGAGCGTCAGATTAACGTCGAACGTCAAGGACTAGTGACTAAGACGTTAGTCATTGCGCCGCCGCTCCGGCGAATCGACTATCGCAAGATTGTCTCCGGCGCCGCAGCTTGCCGCGGCGGCTGCGACCACTCAATTACGCGCTGCCGCGCCCGTTCCGGAGGTTGTGGACGAGTGACCACTTGCGCGGCCGCGGGATCGGCTTGACTGAGAGTCTGGCTGACCGCTTGATGTAAAGCACTCGCCGGTTTCGCCCGCGGGGGTGATCCCACGTCGGCAGTTCGCGTGTCATCGCGCACGCGGGCATACCAACTACTTGTACTGCTCGCTAATTTCAGAGGGCCGGCGCTCGAGGCGCTGACTTGCGCGTTATCAGCCGATTTACGGTCTCCTTCGGTCGCAGCCATCGTTCCCGATTTGGGCACGGTTGCCAGGGCAAGTTGTCCCGTTGGCGGTGCAGCCGACGCAACAGTGGGGGACTCGATCGCCGGGCACCCGCGACGGACCCAGTCAACCCATGTGACCTGCAATTCCGACAAACTCTGAAAGCCGTAATGTTGCTGAGTGGCGCGGGTCCAGTTGTTCCACTCCATTCCGTTTCCGACGTACTCAATGAACTTTCGCTGGCCGCCTTGCGCGATCAGGAAGCGAGCCAGCGAGTAGCCTTGCGAATAGAGTGGCAAGACATCGGGCGGATATTCCTTCATGGCAAACATCTGGTTGAACGCGATGCCGCGGCCGGTGGTCAGGAACTCGTACAGCAACCGATGTTGCTTATCCCGTTCACTCACGTGCTCGACCGTGGTGCAGGCTCCTTCGTCAGCCCAACGGGGCAACGGACAACCGAAATGGGTCGCGAATACGGTGTGCGTGATCTCGTGCGGCAAAACACTGTCGAGGATCCGTTCGGCCGAGCCTTGAATCGTCATCGTCCATCCGCTTGGCTGGCCGCCAATGAACGTAAAGCTCGTCGCCCCTCCCGCACCCAACTGCGGGCCGACATGCACGGAAATCGGACATGGCTCGCGCCAGGGAGCCAGTTCATCTCCCAGCCATTCGACGGCAAGCTTGCGGCGGTAATCCTCCGCGCTGGTGGCGACTCGCTGAGCGAACTCAGCAGACGGCGCTGTGACTAGAAAGTTTTGAGTGCGGTAACTCGCACCTAACGACAGCAATGCAGCCGCCACGACGGCGGCTCGGATTAGGCGAGCGTCCATGCTCTGGGTTTCTCCCACTAACTAATGGTGTGTTCGACCGCATCCTGCGATCGTGTTTCGGACTCGATGGCGGGTGGTAAGCAAGGCATGAGCCAAACAGTCGGCTCGGTCACGGTTCACTTTCTGCGAGTCACGCAACCATCTATCAGGCCGACCTTTGTGCCGGGTACAACGTCGTTGCGAACTCACCGTGCTCGGATTCCGTTTGTAAGATTTGCAAAGATTAATCAAGTCGCCTGATTTGACCTAGAGCAGTTCGCCGTCGATTCAGAATCTGTGCGATGGGCAGCATTCCTGCCCCCCTTCTTGGAAATTCGGAGGCTTCTCTTGCCCGTCGTATTTGGACGGACAGGAATGCCTATCCGACGGGCGGCTTGCACCTGCGATTAGTACCGCGAGCATCAGGCGGGACTGGTGAACAGCTCTTTTACCGGTTGCCCCTTGCCATCTTCGGTCACATAGAACGGCCGCTTCTCGATTTCGAATTGAGTGTTCGGCGCAATACCGAGCGCCGTGTAGATCGTGGCGTGCAAATCGGTGATCGAAATCGGATCTTTGATCGTCAGCAACGGTCGTTCGTCGGCCGTTTGGCCGTAGAGAAACCCGCGTTTCGCCCCTCCGCCGAACATGAGTATCGAGCCCGATCCGGTAAAGTGCCGGTGCAGGCCGTAGTGCTTCATCTCCTGCATTGTCTCGGACTTGGCTCGCGACTGATCCTTGGCGGTGCTGCCGGGAATTCCTTCGATCATCATGTCGCGACTAAATTCGCTCGCCAAAATCACCAGTGTCCGGTCGAGCAAGCCGCGCTGTTCGAGATCGAGAATCAGCTGCGCAACAGGCCGATCGATCTGTTTCTTCATCTCGACCAGCGTCGTATGACCGTTCTCGTGAGTATCCCAGTTCAAAAACGGGACGTACTCGGTGGTCACTTCGATGAACCGCGCTCCCGCCTCAGCCAATCGCCTGGCCAGCAGACACCCGAGTCCAAAATGTCCCGTATTGTATTTTTCGAAGCTCTCCCGTCGTTCCTTCGTCAGATCGAATGCGTCGCGCTCCGTTGAGTTGAGTAGCCGATGCGAGTTGTCGATGGATCGCAGCATCGATTGCTGGTGATAGTCGCTCGCCAGATCGGCGACGGGACTGTTCTTCAACAATTGTTTGAAATATCGCTCGCGGTTGGCGAATCGGCCGGGAGTCATCCCTTTGGGCGGCTGCACGGCGGCAATCGCGTCCTGCGGAAACGGCAGGTTGAAAGGACCGTATTCAGTCCCCAGGAAGCCGGCCGTGGTGAACGCCTTCAGCTCCTCGGATTCGCCGTGGCCATCCAGCCGCTGGCCGATGTTGATGAACGCCGGGATCGCGGGATTCTTCGGTCCCAGCAGACGTGCGACCCAGGAACCGATGTGGGGCGCGGCGACGGTCTGCGGCGGCACATAACCCGTGTGCCAGTGATACTGATGCCGCGAGTGCAGGATATTGCCAAGGTCGGCAACGACGTGCGAGCGAATCAGCGACCCGCGGTCCAGCACCTGGGCCACATTTTCCAACCCCTGAGAGACCTTGATGTTGTCGACCACCGTATCAATCGACGGAAAAGTACACAAAATCTTTTCAGAGGGGACACCAATCTCGTACGCCGTGTAGCGTTTTGGATCGAACGTTTCGGGCGCGGCCATACCCCCCGCCATCCACAGCAAAATACACGTATCCGCCGTAGCCTTCGGGGGCGCAACCGCGTCTTGCGCCGACAGCAACCGCGGCTCACCAGCAGCCAACGCCGCCAGCGAAGCTGCGGTCAAGCTCTGTAGAAACTCGCGCCGCGAGAAATCATTCGTTGTTTTTAATGGATTGTTCATTGGTCATTGGGATTTGGTCATTTGCCATCGGGATTTGGTCATTTGCCATCGGGATTTGGTCATTGAATTGTCAGTGAATCAACTGAAACTCGGGCAACATACAAACTGCCCACAACAGGTCTTCGAGTCCTTCCTGGGTGATTGGCGTTCCCAAGAGCGTCTCCGCTGCGGCGATTTCTTCCGCGGTTGGATTGCGGATGAGTGCTCGCAAGTACAACGTATCAACCAGCTGGCGGGCCGTCGCGTCGGGATGCGACTTAAGAACGCTGGCCGCGCCGCGCGAGATCATCTCAGCCATTTCGGATCCGTTGGAAAGATCGAGCGCCTGCAACGTGGTCAGCACGTCACCCCGGGTCGTGACGACTTGCTCGCGATTCGGCCGGCCCAACGACCTCATCAACGGGTCGGAGTGCATCAGTGACGCGCGAATGAACTGTCGCTCTCGCGGCACCTTGGCCCCGAAGTCCGACAATTTCATCGGGGCATTCGCCTTCTTAGGCGCTGTGTCCGTAACCTGCCAAATCGCATCGAAGAATTGTTCCGCAGTCATGCGTTTCATCTGCGGTCCGCGAAAGACAAAGGCGTCCGTCGTGATCTCGTCAGCGATCAAAATCGTACGCGATTGGTAAGTGCGGGAAGTGAGAATGTGTTCCAGCAGTTTCTGCAGGTCGTATTTCTGGTCCACCAGGTACACCGCCAGATAATCGAGCAGGTCTTCGCTCCACGGCGGATTGGCCATCACGTCGACGGGATGCACGAGTCCGCGACCGACCAGCCGCTGCCAAAGCCGGTTGACAATGGTCCGCGCGAAACGGCCGTTGTCGGGATGCGTGACGAGGGCGGCGAATTGTTCCAGCCGTTTGGCCTTCGGCGCCTCCGAATCGATATTTCCCAACTCCGGCCACAGGAAGCGAGCGGCAGCCATCTTGCCAGTGGCCTTGTCGCAGCGGTGAATCTCCAGCGGCTCGTCGGCTACGATCGCCGCCAAACTGTACGCGTCATCCAACTTCCAGCTATCGATGAAACTGTCGTGGCACGAGGCACACTTCATGTTGATGCCGAAGAAGACCTGTGACACGCTTTGCGAGAACTGGATCTGCGGGACCTGGCTGGCGTTGACCCGGCCGCGCCATTTGATTCCCAGAATGAAGCCTTCTGAGTCAGCATTAGGACTGATCAGCTCGCGCACGAACTGGTCGTAGGGCTTGTTGTCCAGCAGCGATTGATATAACCACTGCGAAATCTGCTTACGACCGCCATCGATATAACCGGTGCCGCGATACTCATTGCGGAGCAGATCATTCCAGAAGGCGAGCCAATGGTCGGCGTATCCGCGCCGATCCGCTAGCAATGCTTGAATGAATCGAGTGCGCTTGTCCGGAGTCGTATCTTCGAGAAACCGCTGCAGCTCGTCCGTTGCCGGCAACAGGCCAATTGCATCGAGCGACGCGCGGCGCGCAAACGCAGCGTCTTCGAGCGGCACGGGGGGCGTCACCTTGTGCTGCTTCCAATAGGCCGCCACGAGTCGGTCGATGGGATGTTCCAAGCCATCGCGCGGCGGCGTCAGTTCAACCCGGCGCAGTTTGAGCGGCGCGACGTACTTCGCCACCTTAAAGCTGAACCCCGCTTCCCATGCCAGCCCCTGGTCAATCCAGTCCTGGAGAATCGCAATCTCTTTCTTCGATAGCGGCTCACCTTCGGACGGCATCCGTTCGTCGGGATCCGTGCTCGTGATGCGGCGAACCAGTTCGCTTTCGCCACTCTTGCCGGGCACGACCGCTTCGGATTTCAGCAGGTCTTCGCGCGTATCGAGGGACAATGAACCCTTGTACTTGCCGCTGGTGTGACACTCCGCACAACGGGCTTTCAAGATCGGCGCGACGTCGTGGCTGAAATCGACTTTCTTATCCGCCGACACGGCCGATAACGACCAGGCATTCCACGACAGCCACAGACCCAAGATCACGAACAATTTGCTCTGAACAAACACTCTATCGCTCCTTCAGCAAACACGCGGCGAGGCTCCGGTACATGCCTTCGGACTGCCAGCACTGGGGGCTGCCCAACTCCTTGCCCGCTCAGCCAACGCTGCAGCCTCATTGGGCCACTCGTGCAACGTCGATGGATCAAAATCGGCGCCATTCGGCCAGACAAGCGTGTGTACTTCGGGATCGATCCTCACAGCATTGAATAGTGATACATCGCGGAGTGGGCCGAAAAGCGAACCAGCCAACACCGGCTCAAAATCAATTGTCCGCTCCACACCATCGGCAAACGATACTTGCAGCGTGTACGGGCCAACTACCTTGAAGGCGGTTACGCGATGGATTGCATGATTCATTTTCGCACCTAACTGAGTGGCTCGATCGGTAGCGGGGGCTCGCCAGTCTGCAGCCGATTCCAGTCATCCAATAATTCGTGTTGATGCAACTCGGCCCACGCCTCCACCAGCCGC
>CAZFLF010000100.1:0-11610 GCA_964519825.1 uncultured Pirellulaceae bacterium
TGGTCAAGAAGATGCAGGCCACCGGCGCGAAGCTGATCTGGTGCTCGATCACGCCGCTTCCCGCCGATGTGCCGCGATCGGCGGCTGGGACCGAAACACTGCTGGCCTACAACGCCGTGGCCAAGACGGTCATGGACGAGAACGGCATCGCGATCGACGATCTGTACACGTTCGCCAAGCCGCAACTGCAGAAGCTCCAGATGCCCCGGAGCGCACACTTCACGGAGGAAGGCTCGAAAGTGTTGGCGAAGCAAGTGGCCGGCTCGATACGGGAAGCCCTGAAAAAGTCCTCGCAATTCGTTCGTTAGTCGTCGGGAAGTACTATGTGGAATCCGTTTAAGAAGAACAAAGCACAACAGCAACTTCCTGCGGCAAATCGTGTAGACGAGTTAGCGAATAGACTTCAGCGAGAGGGCCGCCTAGCTGAACTGGAGAGTGAGCTTGAGAACCTGGGTCGCGCCTCCCTATCAAATCCAGAGCAAGAGGCGTGGTGGCATCTGTACGGAATTGTGGCATTCCAACAAGGCCGAGACGCCGAGGCGCTCTACAGGTTCAAAGAAGGATACGAGCGGTTTCCTGAATCGGTGCAGATCAGATTCTCTTTGGGCCAGCAGTACGAGCGGGCACGCGACATCAAGAGAGCATTTGATTTGTTCTCGAAATGCAGATTTCCAGAAATATCGTGCGAGTTCGTTCTTGCACAGGTCCGATTCGCCTATCTGTGGAATCGCTATGACGATGGTCGTGAGTTTTTGCGACCGTTTTTTGATGCCTATAAACAGCTAACAATCTTGGACGATAACTTTTTGTACATGCGTGGCTTGCCATTCTTCAGTCGGTGGTGGTCGTATTTGGCGGCATTCAGCGTCCTGAGCGGAGATTGGAAGGAGCTTGAAGGGGTCACAAAGTATGTGGTGGCGAATTGCCGCGACTACGACTTTGAGCACCTACAGACTGAGCTAAGAGCATACCGCGACGGAAGGCCAGAGCTTCTTGTGGCGCCATTGGAAAAGAGACTTCAAGAGGTCTCCTCCGGCAACTTCCCATTCCCAACGGGTTACACTCGCATGAAAATCGCAGTTGCCAAGGCACGGATGTCGCAGTCGGAAAGCGAGGCGGAAGCAACTGTCAATGAAGTCAAACTCACTGAACAAGACTTCCCTTGGCTGGAAGATATTCGCGCGATTGCGAAAGCGGAGATTGCACACCGTTTCGATCGTTCGGGCGTCGAGCGCGAGCGTGTCGCAGCATTTCTCGGACGCCAGCCATTACTATTTGAGCCGGATATTGCTCTGAACTTCCATTTGTTGAAGTACCAGGAGAACTTGAAGCCGTGGTACCAAGAACGTAACGGCTAACTTGAACTAAGCGATGAACCGGAGCCGCCCGCCGTCAGGCTCCGTTACGGATGTCAAATGTACTTTCATTTACTTCGCGACCGAGGGAGCAACCAGTCACTAACTTGTCGCAAGAGTTTGGATGTCCCCATTAAAACCATGCGAAGTGTGATGGCTACTTTGCACGGCGCGAATTGACATGGCTTGGTAGCAGCAACAGAATTGGTGCATGCAGCCATTCATTCACACTCGGCACGGTCAGTTCGGCTCTCATATTGTCATCGCTTTCGTTGTGATTGGGCTGGGGTATTCGGCTGCCGCACAACCTCTCAAGGCCGATCTGCCGGACCGCCAGGTGGCTGAATGGACGATCCTGATGGGAGGATCGGTCCGCGTCGAGGGGCAAGCGGAGCGCATCCGGCAAGTGCGCGAGTTACCGGCCGGCGACTTCCATCTGGACCTCGTGGACTTGGTCGGCACCAATATCCTTCCTCCCGATTTGCAGCGGCTGGTCGGCCTGAAGCGTCTCAAGACCTTGAACCTCCCCGGGCCGATGTGGAATCCGAGCTCAGGGGCGACGATCGATTACAGCCGCGACCTACGGCATATCGCGGGGGTGGGAACGCTGGAGGCGCTGACTTTCAGTTACACGTACCTTGAGTCCATCAAGTTTAACGACGACGGGCTGAAGGAAATCGCGCCGCTGGCCGGCAGCCTCAAGTTGTTGAGCCTGGAAGACACTCAGGTGCGAGGCCGCCAGCTTGCTCCGTTCACGAATCTGGAATCGCTCGATCTCGTCTACTGTCCAGTCGATGACGACGGCTTAAAACAGATGCAGGGGCTGACCAAACTGCGGAGACTCCTGTTGCGGGATGCCCTGATCAGCGACGAGGGGCTGAAATATCTCAACGGCCTGCACGACGTCGAACACCTCGATCTGGGTGGGACGAAGATCACCGACGCCGGAGTCGCTTACCTGCGAGGCATGTCCAAGCTGAGAAAGCTGAATCTGCTCGGCGTCGATCTTACCGACGAAGGGATCCGGCACCTGGCGGCCATGACCGGGCTGGAGGAGTTGAATCTGTACGGCACGAAGGTCACCAACGTGGGGGTGGAGTCGCTCAAGAAACTGAAGAACCTGCGCCACGTCGACTTGCGATACACACGCGCATCCCGCGCCGGCGTGGAGGGCCTCCAAGCCGCCGTGCCTCGATGTCGAGTGACCTTCGTGGACAATTCGGTGCGCCCCTCGATCCCGGCGGATGCGGACCGAGTGGTCGCTGGTCAGGGAGACGCGCGGGTGGCCCAATGGGTACGTGACATCGGCGGCAAAGTGGTCGTCGAAGACGGCCAGTTGCAGGCAGCCTCGCTCGCAGCCACGAGCGTGACGGATGATCTGCTCCGCAACCTGCAGGGGCTTACGCATCTTCGCAAGCTGGACCTGCAGTTCACCGAGACGAGCGATCTGGGCCTGCGGCACTTGGCTGGAATGACCAGCGTGGCGGAACTCGACTTAAGCGGGACCATGGTTTCCGACGCAGGGCTTTCACACCTGATCGGATTGACGGGCCTGCGCAAGCTGGTGCTAACGCACACACAGATCCGGGGCACGGGGCTGCAACATCTGGTCGACATCGACCTCGAAGAACTGCGTTTGTCCAGCTCACCCATCAACGATGCAGGGCTGGCACAGTTGTCGCAAATCGTTTCGCTGCGAAACCTAGAGTTGGCTTACACCGACCTGACCAACTCTGGATTAAAGCATTTGAAGTCTCTGCCCGCTCTCACGCAGCTCGATCTGGCAGGGACTGACGTGGGGGACGAGGGGCTCTCTGACCTGGGGCGACTGACCGGGCTGTCCGGGCTGCTGCTCAATTACACGAAAGTCACCGACGGCGGAATGCCCAGGCTGGAAGGGATGGAACACCTCCGGGAGCTGGCGCTGATCCGCACGCGTATCACCGACAAAAGTATGGCTGTCGTCGGCCGTTTCATTCACCTAGTGGATCTCAACCTCGACTATACCGACGTCAGCGACAAGGGCCTGGAGTCGCTGCACGGATTGTCGAAACTTGAGCGGCTGAGTCTCGACAGCGCCAACGTCTCCGATGCGAGCGCGAAAAGCCTGGCGGAATTCCGTCAACTAAAGGAACTGAATCTCTACCACACGTTGTTTACGGACAAAGGTTATGAGCAGATCCGTGCCGCCACACCGGCGTGCAGGATCATCTGGGATCCACTGTCGCGGGATTCGAAGCGCCGTCGCAGTTGATTTCCGTGGCCGCGTCTCTCCGAGACGCGCGGCCCTAGCACCATTGAACGGTCCGCGATATCGAGGAATTTCATGCGAGACTTTTTTTCGTTCTGGGGCATGAGTGCGAGGTGTGCAGTCCCAATGATCACTGGGCCGCGCGTCTCGGAGAGACGCGGCCACGGGTTGCGGATAGTGACGTGCGTATGGCTGGCTTTGGCGACCTGGGTCGCGGCGGACGAAAAGGACGTCATCGCTTCGCTCGACGCGCTCGGTGGACGCTACTCCCGCAACGCCGCCGGCGAGATCACCGGCGTCGACCTGCGGAATGCCTGGGTGACCGATGCCGATCTCGAAACGCTCGCGCGTTTGCCGGCGTTGGAAAGCATCAACCTGGCTTACACGAAGATTACTGACCTGGGTCTCGAAGAACTGATTCCCCTGCAAAACGTCAAGGTGCTCAATCTTTACTACGCGGAATACGTGACCGACTTGGGCATCGCCCATTTAAAGCATTGGAAGAACCTCGAATACCTGAACGTGCGCGGCACAAAGGTGACGAGTTCTCTCTTCGAGCACCTGTCAAAGATGTCGAAACTCAAGTTTCTCGATGTGGGGCACAGCCGTGTGAATGACGACTTCTTTGAGAGCCTCGCCAGTCTCGACCAGCTCGAGCATTTTTCGTTTGGCGGCAACAAGATGAGTGGGTCCGCACTGCCACTACTGAAGTCGTTGCCTGCGCTGCGGGAGTTGAGCGTCTCCGGCAGTCAGCGCACCGATTCGGGACTGTGGAACGTCGCGGTGACGGACTTCAACATCGACCACATCGCGCAGCTCGCTCGACTGCAGATGTTGGATCTGGGCGAAACCGGCATTTCCGACCGTGGCATTGCCAAACTGGCCGCTCTGAAAGATCTGCACACGCTCGATCTGCGGGGTACCCGCGTCTCCGGCAAAGGGATCGCTCCCCTGACCGGACTCCCCAGGCTGCGACATCTCAAACTGTGGCGCGCCACAGGGATTGACGACGCGGCAGTCCCGGTGCTCCTGCAGATTGAGAATCTGGAAGTACTCGAACTGCCGGAAACAAGCATCACTGCCGAGGGTCTCGTGCAACTGGCACAGAAGAAGGGTTTGAAACAACTCCTGATCGGCGGCATCGACATCACCCCTGAGCAGGTCGAGACCATCCGCCAATCTATGCCGGATTGCCGAGTGAGTTGGTGGGAAAAGCCAAAAATCGAGATGCCTTCCCGTGGAAAAGATCGCGGGGGCTGAAGTCTCATCGCCGCGATTCCCGGCTTGTCTTCCCCTGTATGTTCTCGATGCTTTCCAGAAAAAGTCCAAGAAGGGCGCAAAGACGCCACAAGGCGATATCGACCGCGTTAAGAAGCGGCTGAAAGCAGCCGAGCAACACTACAGGGAGTGGCGATTATCTCAACCGAGGAAAGATAACAAGAAATGACGACAGCAAAAAAAGCCGTGAGCGTGACAGCAAGCAGCGGCAATGTCTTTGCGGATCTTGGTCTTCGAGACCCGCAAGACAGGTTGGCCAGGGCACAGTTGGCGCACCGTATTTGTCAGGTTATTGCCGCCCGTGGGCTGACTCAGACCGAGGCTGCCGAGATGATGGGTTTGGACCAACCGAAGATTTCGGCGCTGATGAGTGGAAAGCTCAAGGGATTTTCTACGGACCGACTTTTTCGTTGCTTGAACGGCCTAGGCCAGGAAGTCGAAATCACCATTCGACCAGCCCGGCCAGCCGGTCGCCGTGGTGCCATTCACGTCGTCGCAGCCACCGTGTAACTGCAGTCAGCCGCGCCATCGTAGTTCTTCATAAACAGACACTCTGTCGCTACAGGAAGGGGGCACGCACATGACACCGATTGCCGCGACGGTCCACAACGGAAGGGTAGAAGTCGCGACGCCCGACTGGCCGGAAGGCTGCGAAGTGCTCATTCAGCCCTTGGATAAATCTGGCGTCGACGATTTCCAGCGTCAGAATGGGCCGCAGGCCTTTGGAATTCAGGAAGGAGATTGGCGGACCGATGCGGCCGACAAAGAGGCCTGGCTGCGATGGTACGACTCCCTTGAGCCCCTGATTCTGACGCCCGAAGAGGAAGGCGACGTCGCAGCATGGCGGCAACAGGTCAAAGCCCACACGATCGCCAACATGGACCAGCGGATCGAAGAATTGTTTGAATGAAACAAGGTTGCTTCAGACGATCTGGGTCAACCGCTTTTCGCCGGTGGGGAAGCTGCCGATCCGGGCGCCGACCACCTCTTCAGCCAGGGTGAGGTACAAGTCCCCGATCGTTCCGGTCACGCGTGTGTGGAGACCGGTTTTCATTTTCCCGGCGTGCCCGGCGGCGATCATGGCCAGTCCGGCGTTCTTGTGCGGATTGGCCTCGGCGTGCTCGTGGACGAACAGCGCGCAGGTGTGATCGAGCAGGGTGCCGGAGCCCTCCGGAATCGACTTGAGTTTCGCCAGGAAATAAGCAAATTCCTCGACGTGCCAGCGGCAGATGTCGCGCAGGATGCGCTGGCCCTCTGGGGATTCCACTCCACTGTGCGTGTATTCATGGTGTCGCTGGTACGTGTACCCAAGCCAGGGAAACCGCGAGAGCCCTTGGCACTTGGTGAGCATGTACGAAGCCACGCGAGTCTGGCGCGAAGCCAACGCATGAACCAGGAGGTCGCTCTGCAGCTTCGCGATGCGCGGCCAGTCCGTCAAATCGCCCCCTTCCGGCGATCGCTCGACGACCCGCGCATACTCAGGCGGCAGGCTGGCGATCGAACGCTCGAGGCTGCGGATCGAGGTCAGATATTCTTCCAGGCGATGCCGGTCGGCGTCACCGAGATTCTGTTTCAACGTTGTCGCTTCTTCACTTACGGCGTCGAGAATGCTCTTCTTGCGCTCAATCCAATACTGCTCCTTCGAGCCGAAGAGACGGTCGAACAGCCGATGTGGAATCATTTCCGGCGGCAGCGGACGATCGCGCCCGGCCCAGCTCATGTTGCGCTGCATGCTCTCGCCGAACGACTCCTGGCACACGCCGATCTGCAACGAGCGGAAGCGGCTGTTGTTGCCAATCTGCTGAGCGATCACCTGGTCGATGGAAGGTCCGCCGGCCCCTCGGCCGGAGAACCCTTCACAGGAAACCAGACCGCTCATGGACTTATGATGGCCGTTTCCCGCGCCGGGGGAGCGGGCGGCGGCATTATCGACGCCGCTGAGCACGTGTATGTCTTGCTTGAACCGGGCCAGCGGCTGCAGCGAGGGAGTGATCTCATAGTTCTCGCCGTCCTCGCGCGGGATCCAATACTTTTCGATGATCCCGTTGCCGTTGAACCACAGTATGAACCGGGTCTCGATCGGCTCGGCAGCCAGATCGCCGGCAGCAGCGTAGGCGGTCCCGTTGGAATTAAACAACGCCTCGAAGGCCGGCAGGCCCACGTGAATTGCGGCGCCTGACAGTCCGACCCCCTTCAGGAATGACCGCCGGGACAAATTGTGAGGTGCCATCTTTTGTTGAGTCCTGTATTGATAAAGCCGTCACACTCCGCCGTGACGTAGCTCGAACCGCCGAACGAGCAGGCCATTGCCAAGCAGCATTGTACCCGAAACACCCATCCATTCCGCCGCTGAGCTACGTCACGGCGGAGCGTGACGGCTACGTTGCAGGAATAATTCTGATGTGACCATCGCGACCATCAGCTCCCGGAAACGGAATCCGGAATCGCGAAACGTCTCGAGGATCTCGTCGATTGCCGGTTGGTCGTTTTTAGACTCTTCGCGACCGAACGCATACCGGAACATCTGCTTCACGATACACCTCTGGCAGGACTTGCTTTCGGCGAGGATCCGGCCCAGTTCTTTCGGCGTGGAGAAGGCCGAATTCTCCATCCCCTGAATATGCGCCGAAGTGTCGACGGCCAGCTCGACCGTGGTCGTAGGACCCCCTCGGCGGCCACCTCCGGATCGCAGGACCATTTTCTCCTCAAAGGCGCCGACCGGATTGTATTGCTCGAAGCCCAAACCGATTGGATCGATCAAACGATGGCAGCTCGCACATGACTCGCTGTTAAGGTGCACTGCCAGCCGCTGCCGGTTTGTCTGCGGCGCGTCGACCGAGAGCTCCGGCAAGGACGTGTTGACGCCCGGCGGCGGCGCGGGAACTTCGTGGCCGAGAAACTGGTTGCGGACGAACAATCCCCGCGAGGTCGGAGACGTTTCGGAGGGATTGCTGGTCACCACCAGGAACGAGCCATGACCCAGCACCCCCGCACGCCCAGAACTGGCCGGATATTGGACCCTGGCGTATCCCTCCGCGGGCTCCGGCAGGCCATACAGTCGCGCTAGGTCAGAATTTACGAATGAATAATCGGCCGTGAAGAACTCCATGAAATTCTGATCGTCCCAGACGAGGTGATTAAACATTCGCCGCGTTTCCTCGACCATCGCGCCGGCCAGGACGGTGCTGAATTCGCCAAAGCGGCGCCGGTCGCGTGTGGCGCTCAACACTCCGTCGAACCGCAACCACTGCGATAGGAACTCTTCCATCGAAGTTTTGGCGCGGGGATCTGCGAGCATCTGTCGCGCCCGAGCCTCAATCTGCTCGATCGTCGAAAACTCTCCCCGCTCGGCAGCCCGCAGCATTTTGTCATCGGGCATCGTGTCCCAGAGGAAATACGAAAGCCGGCTGGCGATTTCAAACGGCTCGAACGGACCGCCGTGCCCGCGCTCGATGCGGAACAGGAAGTGTGGCGACTGCAACATGGCCTCGACGACCATCCGGGCACCCCCCAGGAAGTTCGCGTTGCGGCCGGCCTCCTGCTGGAACAAGCCCAGATAGAGCCGCGCCTCATCATCGGTCAGGGGGCGGCGGAATGCCTTGAGGCCGAACTGGCGAACAAACTTCTCCGCGCAGGTCGCATCAGTCGGCGATGCGGGCTGGCCGGGAATCAATCCGTGGTGGTCCCCCCCTCGAAAAGCAAAATGTGCGAGCCCCTCCGCCGCTTTGCTGTAGGCTTCGGCCTGCAGCGGCGAGACCCCCTGTCCTTCCAACTGATTCTTGAACCCATGAATGAAGTCCTCTTTGGGGAAACTATTGGCCGGCTGGATCTGGTCCCCCAACAGGTCGCGCACGGTATTGTTGTACTGGCTGTGCGTCAGACGACGCACGGTCAATGCCGTCAGATCGAGCCGCCCGGCGCGCGCGATCTTTTCCTTCGCCTGACGCACCTGTTCGTCCGACAGGCCGGCCAGGTAGTTGACCCAGATCAAAAGCAGTTTCTCTTCATCGCTGCCCGTTTTGATCCGCACGCCTCCGGTGTGTTCTTCGCGGTTCGTCGGTTTCAACAGCAATAAGGACTGCTCGGGATTGTTGCGATCGACCAGCTCCATCAGTCCGAGACCGAATGCCGTGATTTGTTCAGGGCTGGCATCGACTCCCGGGAATGCGAGTCGCGTCTCCGCGGCAACTCCGTTGTCGTTGTGGCACCGGTTGCATTGCACGCTGTGCATTACGGGATAGAGATTTTCGGCAAAGAACGACTCGTCGTCGGCAGCAATCGCGGGCGCAAATGCGGCAGGCACGGCGCAGATCAAAAGTACGGGCAGCAGCACCCACCGAAACGCCTGTCTTCCCATGAACTTCCTTTCGCCTTCACACGAGGTCGGCCGGATAACAAACACGCAAACAACCGCCGTTAGAACCCGGTCCGCGGCATGCGAACTTTGTCGACCGGAGAATTTGAGGCGGTACACCTAACGAGTTCATCCTATCAACTCCGGCGGGCAAGTGACAACTCAACAAAACTGAATGACCCTGTAACGAAGGCGCTGCGACATACGCACGGTGCAGGAACTTTTTGGACACAAAAGCGTAGAAGCGACCATGATTTACACGCATGTGCTGAACCGTGGTGGCCGAGGCGGCACTAGCCCACTGGACCGACTGAATGGATGAGCCGCCAGCCTATCTCGACGGAAATAGGCTGACCGAATTAGACCGTCTATTTGGAAATCCCTCGGCGATCGTTTCTTCCGTAAGGTATTGCGACACCAAGACAATCGCGAGATGATGAACCTCAACTGAAAACGTGATAGGCCGACCAATGTAGGCAGCCTATCCTGGATAGACCGATCAGATCGGCTGGTCAGCGCAATAACAACGAAGGCCGCCGGAGGGTCGCTGAGTGCAGAAACTGGTTACAATTGCCCTGCGTGGCACGGATAAAATTCAACACGGACTCGTCGAGGAACACCTTGCCGATTTGCTTCGTCAGGGATGGAAGATAGTATCCGTCACGGCTGTTGGATCAACTGGGGGAGGCGGCGAATCCTCGTACACGATGACCGCGGGTTGGGTCGTGGTTCTGATGGAGAAGGCCTAAGGCCACATGTTTACTTCTCGGGGGACTTGAGATGCCAATCACCTTGTCGGCCGAGCAACGCACTTTGGCAGACTCGATTCGCGAGCGATGGCTCCAAGCACTTAGCGAGTTCCACTCGAACGGTGGGAATGAGAATGTCCGTGCCCTAATAGACAACGCAGCGCCGGATGCTCAACGACTACACCAAGAATTGGAGCATGGAGGCCAGCACATCACTCACAAACGGCAACTCATCCAGAACCGAGGAGTTGAGCCATCGAACCCAGAGTTCTACCGGCACCTTCATGCGATTGAGGACTTTCTGGAGCTGATTGGCTGTGCGGCGGATCGCGGGCAACTGCAAAGTATCCGGAAGCCGACCACGTAAGGCCTAACTTCTTAAGGATATGAGTCCGCGAAGCCGAACCTCAAATCCTGCGTTCAAGAAGCCCGGTGGCACACATTTGGAGGGGGACCACACGTGTCGCCCTGTCGCTGAAGGATGCATTGGATACTTAGCGGGGTTCCGTTCGCTTCGACAATTGAGAATTGGGGGGCGCCGCCCGGCGACGGGGCACAAGGCAAATCGCGGCAAATAGATTTGGAACGAGGTGCATTGAATGGCTATCCCGAGTTCGAGTGATGCGCGCCTCTATTATCGGTGTGCGTTCCAGCGGTTCGAAGAAGCACAGGTTCTCCTTCAAGCTGCCTACACGACGGGAGCAGTGTACCTTGCAGGGTATGGGATCGAATGTATCCTGAAAGCGTTGGTCCTTATGGGAGTACCCGCCCGTGCTCGACCTGACACGTTAAAGTCTTTCAGAGGAAGCAAGGCTCACGAGTACGAGTGGCTTCGGAGCCTTTACTTAACGAACGGAGGCGCGCGATTTCCGCGCGAAATCACCCAGCACTTCACCCTCGTAAACGACTGGTCAACCGATCTCCGCTACACTCCGCGTTCGGTTCGGGCGGAAGAGGCCGAGGCGTTCTTGGCAGCGGCTGTAGCAATTATTCGGTGGTCCGATGGGAGACTTTGAAATGGCAATCAACATTCCACGCGGGAATTCCGACGAGGTCATCGACAAGATTGTCGCGGCTCTCCACGCATACGAAACCGACCACCCACAGGCACAAATCGACCTCTACCGCCAGAACTCCGTCTCAGTTCGAATTCGGATCATTGATCCGGACTTTGCCGGCCAAGGTAAGCCTCAGCGGAGTACGCAAGCGTGGCAGTATCTCGTGGACCTGCCGGACGAAGTGCAGAGCGACATCAGCACAGTTCTGTTGCTCACTCCGGATGAGGCGAAAATGTCGTTTGCAAACTATGAGTTCGACGATCCGACCCCGTCCAAACTCTAGCTGAACCAACCGTTTCGCACGGAGATGCGGGCCGCGCGGTTTCTGAAATCAATTTCGTTCTCCGGCCGAGTATTTCCGCTGACATTCGTTCTCGCTGCTGGTATTCCAAAACGTCATTGGCTTGCTGCCGGGCTCGTGGGGGTACTATTCGTGTTGGTCAGTTATGGCCTGGGCCCCCTTTATTTGTCGATCATTCACCCACATGGAGAGCGATAACACGGATGCCTACTTTATTGAGTCCTGTATTGTAAAAGACGATCGCAGTTAGCCAGCCATCGTAAC
>CAZFLF010000101.1:0-11467 GCA_964519825.1 uncultured Pirellulaceae bacterium
GAACCCGATCGCGAAACTGTTCGCGGCGTCGGTTTCGATTCCATTGTGACAACCAAGTGCGGTTCTTGCGGATGGCCATGAAGCAATCCCTACCTCAGATAATGTGAAATGTTCAAATGAACCGTGAACGAATCCAGTTACCGACCCAACACTACTGCTCCGTTGCGTCACCAAATAGTTCACCGACGGCCAAATCCACAGCGCTGTCGTAGTATGTGGAATCGGCGACGACGGACATGAGGCAGGACGCAGCGTCCTCCTCACTGAGAGCCAAACCCAAGGCATGAGAATCGGCGGAACGTGAATCACGGTCAGCCATGCCGGCGACGACGACGTCAACCATCTGATTGCTCGAACGTTCGGTCCGGGAAACCGCAGCGTTCAATTCAGACGTCGCTCGCGAGCGACAATGGCCGTCGGCTAATGGAACATAACGATACTCGCTAAACGCCGATCCGACCAGAACCGCGAATGGCTGCGCGATTGTGTACGCATCTGCGACTGCTTGTGGAGTGGCGAATGACGCTCCTTCCCCTTCTCCCTCGCCACCACTGCCGTCGTTGATCGCATTGATCACGACCAAGGCGTCGGCGGGTGTGATGTTTCCGTCGCCATTCACGTCATAGAACGGCGGTGGGCCAAAGGATGGAGTAGGCACCGGCAGCGGGCCGGCGCCGACCGCGTTCAAACGGTTCACGATCTGTAATACGTCGATCGGCGACACCTGCCCGTCGTTGTTCACATCCAGGTTGTTCACCTGATTCTGCCAAAAACGGGTCGGCGTGACTGTGATGGTGACTGTGGCTACGTTCGAGACGCCCCCCACGTTGTCCCGCACCGTGTACAGGAAGGTGTCGACACCGCTGAATGTTGATCCCGGCGAATAGGTGACTTCTCCCGTCGTGGTGTTGACCGTGGCGGTCCCGTTGAGCGGAGCGCGGGTAATCGTCACGGTGCCACGATTGAGCGTGCCATCGCTGTCGGTATCGTTGGCGGTGACATTGATCGCGACCGGGATACCCTGCGTCGTGACGGCCTGATCGTTCACCGCGACCGGTGAAGCGTTCACCGTGACGGTGACTTCCGCTTCGTTCGAGCTGGTGCCGTTATTGTCCAGCACCACGTAACGGAACTTCGAGACCCCGCTGAAATTCGTGGCCGGAGTGAAGCGGATCGTGCCGTCTCCATTGACCGATACCGTGGCATTGTTGGGCGCGGCGGTGATTTGCACAGACGACGTATCGATGGTGCCGTCCACGTCGGTGTCGTTGGCGAGCACGTTGAGGTTCGCGGCGGTGTTGGTTTGTACCAGCAACGCATCGTTGACCGCGTTCGGCGGATCATTCACCGCCAGTACCGTCAAGGTGAAGGTGTCGCGAACCGTCGCATTGGCGCGGTCCGTTGCCTCCAACGTGATCACTGTTTGGCCGAATTGGTTGGGCAGCAGCCGGAGATCCAGGACGGTACCGATCAACACTGCCGATACCAGGCTGCTGTTGGAGTTGCTGACCACTCGCAGCGCGAGCACGTCGTTGTTCGTTGTGATATCGGCGTCGTTGAACACCTGCGGGAACAGCTCGATCAGTGTGTTCGGCGAATCCTCGTTGATCGTCAAATCGGCGATCGGGTTGGCCAGCTCCGGCGGATCATTGACGGGTGTCACGCTGATTCGCACTGTTTCGGCACTGGTCAGTGGTCCGGGGGATCCGGTATTACCCAAATCATTTGCGGTAACGGTCAGCGTGTCGAATCCGTTGAAATTCAATTGGCCTTGGTAGGTCAGGCCGTCCGTGCTGGCCAGTGTCAGGTTGATCGCTGCCGGCGAGCCAGTCAGCGTCACGTTGCTGGTGCCATTGTCAAGGATCTCGGACGCGGTCAGCCCTCCCACAACGTTGCTCCGAACGGTCAGCAACCCGCCGGAGGCGCGCAATGTTAGTTGCACCCGCGAAGCATCGATGTCGGTCACACTGATGGCCGTGCTGCCGCCAAAGGTCAGGGGCGTATCCTCAGCGACGACTTGCAGCGTGGGAACTTGAACCACCGGGGCGTCGTTGACCGGATCGATGGTGATGCGGAACTGCCGCACGATCTGAGCAGCCGGCACTCCGGAATCGGTCGCGGTCACCGTCACCAGCGCTGACCCGGAGGCATTCGGAGCCGCCGTGTACGACAGCGTGCCGTTCGAAGACACACTCGGTGTCACAGTAAACAAAGCATTGTTGTCCGTAGCGGCGGTGAAAGTCACGGACTGCGATCCTTCGTCGGCAGCAGTCACAGGACCCGGTCGAATACCGGTGGCCCAACCGACGACCGTCTGCGGACCTGAATCCTCGTTCACTTGCTGGTCGGCGCCGGCAACGAATTGCGGCGGATCGTTCACTGCGTTGATGTTGATCGTCACAGTTTGCGGCGCCGAGAGATTGACTTGGGGGGGCAAGCCGCTGCCATTATCTTGCAGCCGCACGACGATGACGGCCGAACCGTGCTTGTCGGGCGACGTCTGGAAGGTCAGCTCACCGGCCGAGTTCACGGCCGGCGCCGAAACAAACGTTAAGCCCCCCTGCAACGTAGTCACGGTCGCTAGGAAGGTTAGCGTTTGTCCGTTTTCATCGGTCGCCGCCAACGGCCCTGGTCGGACATTCGTCGCAAAGCCGCTCACACGCACAAAGCCGGCGTCCTCGTCGCGCGTGACTGTCGGTTGGGGCAGCGTGAATTCGGGCGCGTCGTTGAGCGCCTTGACGGAAATACTGAAGACTTGCGGATTGGAGGTATTGACGTTCGGTGCCGCTCCGGATTCTGCGTCGCTCAATGTGACCGTAACTTTCGCGGAGCCATTCGTATGGGCGGCAGTCTCATACGTCAGCGTACCGGTCGTGGAATTAATGGTCGGCCCAGACACGAACGCCAGATTACCGGTCGTTTCCACCGAGACATTGAAGGTCAATACTTGATTGGCTTCATCCACGGCGTTGGCCGGCCCGGGCAAGATCGGCGTGTTGTTCGGCTTGGCCCAGCCGATCACCGTTTGCGGACCCGCGTCTTCATTGACGGACAAGTCGGCACCCACACGAAATTGGGGCGCGTCATTGACCGCATTGACGGTAATCGTGAACGACTGTGTGACGGATTGATTCTCGTTCGGCACTACATTGCTGCCGTTGTCAGTGGCAAACAATGTCACCACCGCCGTGCCATTGGCATTGGACGCCGGAGTGAAGGTCAAATCGCCGCTGCTCGAAACCGTCGGTTGTCCGGTGCTGAGGAACAGCCCATTGTTGTTGTTATTAACCGTGAACGTGATCGTTTGGTTCCCCTCGTCGACCGCGGTCAACGGACCCGGGCGGACACCGAAAGCCCAGCCGATGATCGATTTCAGTCCGGAATCTTCGTCGACGATCACATTCGAACCGGCTGTAAAGATCGGCCGATCATTGATTGGATTGACAGTCACCGAGACAGAAGCGGCAGGACTGAACAGATTCGCCACCGGACCGGCCGTGTTGTCGTCACGAACACGGAAGGTGAATACGTCGGCACCGTTGCTGTTGGGATCGGGCGTGTAGGTTACGGTCCGCGCCGTTTGATTGATGGCTCCCAGTGTTCCGCGCGTTGGCCCCGTGACGATCTCAAAAGTGAGTGTCTGATTCTCCGTTCCCACAGGTTCGCCATCACTGCCGACCAGCAAGATCTCCACCGCCGTGTCTTCACTGGTCGATACCGATTGACCGTTAGCCACGGGCGCATCGTTGACCTTGGAAATATTAATCGTCGCCGTCACCGCGGAGCTGGAAAGGTTCGGGATGCCGTCGTCGGTCACGCGGAATGTAAACGAGTCGGTACCATTAAAATTGGCGCCGGGAATGTATCGGAACTGTCCCGCCGTGGCATTCAATACCTGCAGGGTGCCTTGCGTCGGCTGCGTCACGGCCGCGAATGTCAACGTCTGGTTGAATTCGGGATCGCCGTCGTCCCCCGTCAGTGTGAACGACACGGCCGTATCTTCACTGGTATTGATTGTCGCCGGATTGGCAATCGGCGAGTCATTCACCGGCTCGACAGTAATTGTCACGGTTCCCGTTCCGCTGGAAAGGATCGGATTGCCGTTGTCGGTCACGCGGTACGTGAAACTGTCCGGCCCGCTGTAACGCAGACTCGGCGTGTAGGTCACCGTGCCATTGGCTTGATTGATGGCGCCAAGCGTGCCGTGCGTCGGCAGTGACACAATCTCGAACGTCAACGTCTGTACGTCACTGGGAGTGGGCATCGGGTCGCCGTCGTCCGCGCTCAACGTGATGGTCTTGGCAATGTCTTGTGTGGCCGTCACGCTTTGATTGTTGGCAACGGGCGGATTATTGACCGGGGAAATGTTGACGGTCACGGTCGACGCAGCGCTCGTTTGCGGCGGCGTCCCGTTGTCGGTAACCGTGAAAGTGAAGCTATCAGTGGAGTTGAATTTGGCATTGGGCCTGTAGGTAACCTGGCCCGTCGTTGCGTTAAAGTTCGTAAGTGTCCCGTTGGGCGGGACTGATGCAATGGCGAACGTGAGCGTCTGCACCTCGGCTGTCAACGAGTCGCCATCGTCGCCGGTGAGCGTAATCACGATCGTGCCGTCTTCCGTCATATTCACCGACTGCGGATTGGCGATCGGTACATCGTTCACCGCCGTGACGTTAATGGTTACCGTTGCGGGATCACTCTGCAAACTGGACGGCGACCCCGCCACACCGTCATCGGTTACATGGAAAACGAACGTGTCCGTACCGTTGAAGTCGTCGTTCGGAGTGTACGTGAATTGCCCCGTGCTCGAATTGAAACTGGTAATCGTCCCGCGCGTCGGGTCCTGAACGCGACTGTACACCAACGTCTGTACTTCATCAGGCATCGGGTCGGCGTCGTTCGCGGTGAGAACGATCGGGGTCGGTGTGTCTTCGTTAATCGTCACAGTTTGCGAGTTGGCGATGGGCCGGTCGTTGACCTTCGTGACCGTGACAGCAAATGACTGCTGTACAAACAGTCCACCCTGATCCGTCACTCCTACCGTAATGATGGCAGTTCCGTTTTGGTCTGGCTGATAGTCCAAAACCAGCGTGTGACCGTCAGCGGCGAACTTGGCGTCGACCAGGGATGTGTTATCGTTGTTCACCACCGAAAAGATTAACTGGTCTCCATTTCCGTTGGCGATATCGACGTCGGAAAAGTACAGCGACGCGTCAATCGGCATGTCCGCTGCATCCTCGAACACGAACTGATTGGGCGGATCGGGCTGATCGGGGATTCCGTTACCGGCGATTGCGGGGCGATCATTGGAAACGACGCGAATCCGGTAGTCCTCCACCTCACCATCGATCGCCAAACCCGTTGGCTGGAGACGACCGGTACTGCTGATCCGGAAGCGAGCGTAGGTGTCCCCGAGCGGAAGTGTGCTGGGGGAGGAGAAAGCCTGTGGGACGGAAATCTGCAATGTGTTTTGTCCAGCTACGACCGGCCGGGTATTGAATACCTGTTCGCCAGGATCCGCGAAGTCGCCGTCCTGATTCCAATCAATCCAGCCATCCAGGAACCCGTCGCCTGAAGCGGTCACGACGATCGTCGTGCGCAAATCGGCCCGACTTGGGTCGCTCGGAACCACCGGGGTGAAGATACCTAGGAATTGCACGCCGTCTTCGTCGTCCACCCGTTGGAACGGAACGCCATTCACGTCAATATTGCGGAAGTTGACTTGTCCCGTCGCCTGCGCCAATGCCGACAAGGTCACCCCCGACCCGCGGAACGAGTTACGGATCGCGGCGGCGAGAGCGGCACCGGTGTCTGTCGTTCCGAAGGGCACGCGCACATTCCCGGTCACAATGACATTTTGCTCGAGGCGATCGAACTCGAAAGTCCTCGTGCGGAATCCGTCGGAATAGCTGAAGGTCTGGCCGTCCGAAATGCCACCCGCCGTACCAGCTACAATAGCAGTTCCGCTGGACGCGATCGTCATTCCAACCGCGGCAGAAACATCAACCAGACCGGCACTCAAGTAGTTTGCGGTGCTAGTCGGAATCAGGCCTGTGGCCGAGGCACTCTGCAATTTCGCAGCGAGTGCAATTCCGATGTCTTCCGCACTGGCCGGCGACGTCAGGGCAACTCTTTGCCGGCCGGGTATGAAGATGCCGTTGAAATCAAACTCAAAAACGACGGGAGTGAATCCCGGAGCGCCGATGGTAAGTAAATCGCCGTCCGAGACAGGACCGCGGTAGGTCAAGCTGCTTTGTGAACTGTCAACTCGGTGTGTCGCGGTTGCACCAAGATCGACTACTCCCGGGCTCGGATTCGTGGGCGTTAAACCGCCGAGTGCGCCATCGGTCACCGCTTGTTGCACAGCGGAGATGATCGCAGTGACGACTTGGTCGCGAGTCATGGAGCTCGTGAACGCAATCGCCCGGCGTCCGAGAACCGTCGTGCCGTCGCTGTCAAATTCAAACTCGACCGCGGGCTGAGTACCGTTAGCAATGCTGAAGAATGCCGACTCCGCAATCGCGGCTCCTCCGGCCGCGGGAACCACGAATTGCTGGCGAGCCGGTATGCTCACCGACAGGCCCGCTCCAAGTGAGGCCGACGAAACGATCGCTGAGAGCCCGTTGACCGCATCGCTGATCGCCTCGGCAATCTCGTCCGCGGAAGCATTCGGTGCGAATCCGATCCGGATCGATCCTGGCGTCACGACCCCATTTGCATTTCGATCAAACTCAAATCGCTGGGCGCGATCTCCATCCGCGATGGTGAACGAATCGCCGTCGATGACACCGCCGGCAAACCCTGCCGTCGTCAGATTCGTCGTTGCCGGAGCGCTCAACGTGACTTCAACGGTGGCCGTTGGTGCGGGGGGATCGAAGTCGATGATACCCTCGCCCACGTAGACCGGATTCGTCGTGATCAGTTCCGCCGCTGGCACATTCTTGATCACTGAAACAATTGCATTGGCAATGTCGTCGGCACTGTCCGACAACGAGAAGAGGATTTCCTTTCGCCCGCCCCCGACGGGATTCATCGGATCAGAATTGAATTCAAATGTGACAGGAGAATGCTGCAGGTCGGAGATCGTAAATGTATCGCCATCGGCGACCGGACCAGATTGGATGAGAGAGGTCCCAGCCACATCGAGCCGGTGGCCGCCCCGGGCGCCCAAATCGATCAAGCCAGCGCCCAGATGAACAGGAGACAATCCAACCAAAGAACCGTCCGCGATGGCTAGCTGGATCGCCGCAGCAATCTCGTTGGCCATCGCAGTTTGAAGTAATAACCCGGTATACGATATGCGCCGATTCGCCGGATCAAAGTTGTTGTCATCATCAAATTCAAACGTGACTGTCGGATGAACGGTATCGCTAATGGTAAAGGTTGTGTCATCCTGGATCGCCCCACCACCGCTCCCAGGAACCTGAATCCGGAGCCGTGTCGGCATGGTTAACGACAGGCCGGCGGCGGGTGTCGTCACGGTTAAGGGCATGCTACCGGGGAATCGCAGACTGCTGTTCTGTAGATCAATGGAATGGCTGGCAACGGCGGTACCGTTCGTCACTGTTTCGGTTCCGCCGATGAAGACCACCCCACCATCCAGTTTGACCGGCCGCAATACCAGTTGATTGAGCCGATTATTGATGGCGGCAATGATTTTGTCTGCGACGTCACTCTGTGTTTCAACGCCCGTCAGGACGATCCGTTCGTCGCCTACCGTCAGTCCGGAATTATTCTTGTCAAACTCAAAGGTGACGGTCGTAGTCCCGCGGCTGATCGCAAATGTGGTGTTGTCGATGATTGCGTCGGCGCCAGCCGCCGGCACCAGAATGTGGAACGGCGACAAGCCCTTCAGTACCAGCGGTGATCCGGCGACGTCCACTACCCGGTCGACATCGTCGCCATCGGCAGCAAGAGTCGGTTGGCCGTCCAGGTCCGCATCGACCGTGGCGCCGAGAAAGAGCGGATTCGATGTAATCACATGCCGAGCGCCGTTGTTTTCGAACAGCGTTGGATAAAGTCCTTGGCCGTGCAGCGAATCGGGCATGTCGCCGAAATCGAGTTCGACGCCGGGCAAGAGGATAATGAATTGCGTTTCGCCAGTGGCTTGGTTCGCTTTCAAGCGGTTGCCCGGCAGGTCGTCGACGGCGGGGAGGAAGAAATTAGAAATGCCCGATAGCGCCGCGAAGCCAGTCTCGAAATTTGCGGGTTGTCCTTGTGCGTCGCTGATGTCCACAAATAGCGTCGAACCGCCACGCAATTGCGACGTCACCCCGGCGATCCGCCCTCCGGAACTATTAATACCGACCACGATGGCGCGTGCCACCTCATCTTCAGTGAAGTTGAGCCGGTAATCGATGGCTTGAGCGCCTCCGGGTGTTCCCGACTTGGTCAGGCTCGGCGCGTTGGTGATATTCGTTAAGTGGCGAACCGAGTCGCCCAGTTCCACGCTACCGCTGCCATCGTTGTCATAGATTGGGTTCAGGTTGAGGCCAGCGCCGCGTAGAGCCGCCGCCAAGCCATTGGCGACGGTATCGACCGCCGACCCCTGCGCAAACAGGATCGGTGTCCGACCAGGCTGTACGCCGTTGTTCGCGCTCAAGTTTTCAAACTCGAAAGTTACCAGGTTCGTTCCGTCATCCACCGTGAAGGATTCGCCGTCCGTCAGCGTGCCGATTCGGTCTGAACGAGTCAGTGAGCTGCCCACCAAATTGATTACATGATTTGCCAAAGCGCCTAACTGGATGATTCCGTTGGGCATAACTGTTGTATTCAGACCCAAGTTGGCGGCCCGCAATACGGAATCCACGGTCAACGTCAAGTTAGCTTGGTTCTGCCCAGCTACGAACGGAATCGACGTGTTGCCAAGTGTCGTATCCTGGTCATCGTCAAACTCGAAGGTCACCGTCTTCGTGCCGTCGCTGATGCTGAACGTTTCGCCATCGACAACGCCCGCTGCCCCTTGGAATGGCACTAGAATTGCCGGTGAGATCGGCAGCTGCAGAGTCGTCGTGGAGCGAACACCAGGCCTGCCCGTGACTTGTAAGCTGCGCGCCAGGGACGCGTCGAGAGAGTGTGCGACCGTCCCGCCGAGATTGATTAGTCCTTGACCTACGTTGGTCGGGTTGAGACTGACTCCGGCTGCGGTGATCTTCGTGATCAACAAATCGGCCAAATCCAAGTGCGTGCTGGCTTGAGAGAACGGCAAGAGGATGAAATCCGGCACATTGTTATTGTCGACGTCGACGAACTGACCGTCATTATCGAATTCAAACGTGGCTGGAGGCGAGTTGCCATTGCGGATCTCGAACCGTTCACCGTCGCGCACGCCACCCACGAACATTGTCCGCCCTAAACTGGAATTGCTGACATTCACCACATAGGTGGTCAGTTTCCAACTGATCGTCGAGGTCCCTATCGTCACCGGCTCAGGGGAGTTGTTGTAAAACACGTGCCCCGCATTCACGGTTCCAAAAGTCGCCCGCACGGCCTGCCCGATTTGCTCGGACGATTGGTCATTTTCCGGAGCGCGGGTCAGACTCCATGTCGACACGGCACTGCCCGCGTTGTTGACGATGTAGACGCCATTCCTTGACGGAGTGGATTCGTTTCGAACCAGCACGCGATCAAGCGCCGCCACAGCCACACCATCCACCGTCAAAGCACCATTGACCGTAGCGCTGAGCGTAGCGCCGACACCAGCGGCACCGTTGACATAGCTCACCGCGTTGACCGGGTCGAGCGGAGCGGTCGTGGCAACGTTGACGTTCGTCATCGTGGTGACAGCCGGGGCAGTAGCGTCGAGTTCCACAATTCCGCCCGGCAGTACAACTGGCACCAAACCCAACACCGCGGCATTGGGATCCAGGAGAGCGTTGCGAATGAGCCCGGCCAAAACTTCGGGCGAAGTAGCCGTCGAGTACGGAATCAATATGCTGCCCGGTATGGTCGACAGGCTGTTATCGGAATTAAATTCAAAAACTTTCGTGTTGATTCCATCGGAAATTGTGAACGAATCGTTGTCGGTAATCGCGGCGCCGCCGGAAGCGGGCACGATCAGGCTGAACGGCCGATGGATGATCGAGGGAGTCAGCGCGGCGTTGGTGAAGTCAAAACGATGGGACGCCGTCGCTCCCAAATGAACGAATCCGCCGCCGATATTGCGGGGCACAAGCAGATCGATCAAATTCGCCGCGGAAGCTTGCTGTAACGCTAAGACGAGGCTGTTCGCAATCTGGTCCGCTGTGGCACCCACGGTGAACGTCACAGGACGATTACCAGGAAGTACGTTCGCGTTTCGATCGAATTCAAACGTCAACAGATTCGAGCCATCGTCGACCGTGAAACGCTGACCATCGACAATGCCGCCCGGTCCAGCGCCGATGGTGGGGGATTGCACACCCATTGTCGGAGTGACTTGGAGCGAAAACCCACTCTCGAATTCCATCGTCACGGTGTCGCCGACATTGTTCGTGATTTCGAACGTCCGGCCGTCAGCAACGGTATTTCCGTCGGCGGCGTCGATGACGAACCGGTCGCGGTTGTTCACCTTGATGACATAGACCTTGTGATCCGGCCAGATGCCCGTCAACGGCGTGAGTCGAATCGTGTTGCTAGTGCGATCGTAGCGGTAGGTGTAGTCGATTCCCTCGCGCAAATAGACGCCGTCCTGGAACAGAGTCACCGCCGGACCCTTGAGTTGTAACGCGAGCCCTCCCTCCGTCACGGGAATCGTGCGTCCATCGAGCGAGTTGTCGTTGACGCCAACTCCCGGGAACGGGTCGGCGGACTCGAAACCATCCACGATCTGGATCGTGAACTCCGTGAACACGCCGGAGTCGAGTTGAACGGTCGAAACGGCTGGATCCAAGTCGTGCCCGTCGGCGTCGTTGTCCTGCGGAATCACGAGTACCGCGGCGGGGCCGACGAAATCGCTGCGATCCAGTGACCCACGATCCTTGAACACCGCGGAACCTGTACCGAACGGCGAAGAAACTTGGGGATCGTCGACTCGCAGTTGGCCAGTGCTGTCACGCGCCGGCGACAGAACAGGGGAGTCTCCCAATCCAGTCGAGGACCGAACCGAGGTAAACTCATTTCGCTCCGGGAGCGAGTCGATCGAGCTATCGACCGCCCGCGAAAACGGCGCCGGGAAGAAATTGCCGTCGTTGGCGTCGACGAACAACGGCTCATTGTTCGCCAGGGCAAAATTGAAATCGTTACTGCCGAAAGGGATGTTGGAGTTAGGCGAAAGGTCGGAAGGCCGGAAAGGATTCGTGGGGTTAAAGTTAGGAGATAAGGCGTTGTATTGGTATACGGAACCGCCCTCGACCATTCCACCGGGAACGGCGGCGCCCACGTCCGCCGGACCGAAGCTGCCAGCTTGGAACGGAGCTTGGAACACACCGCGCTGGAGATTCGATAAGACGTTATTCATCAAAGTCGGAGTCGACTGTTCGGAGACCAGGAT
>CAZFLF010000102.1:0-11453 GCA_964519825.1 uncultured Pirellulaceae bacterium
CGCTGTTGCGAAATTTGCCGAAGTCGGCGAAGAACATCATCGACAGGCCGAGAATTGTCGTCAGCGCACTGGCTAGTATTGTGTCCCCCACCCGTCCCAATGCCAAGCCGACCGCGGTTGACACCTGCCGCACGCCCGGTAGTTCTTCCCGCAACCGGGCCAGCAAAAACAAACAGAAGTCAGTGCCAGATCCATACAAGATCACAACGATGAAGATTCTCGTGGTTTTGAAGACCTTGAAGCCCCACCAATCGAAGCCGGGAACAAGGTGGAGTTGCGTCAGCAGCGCAAGTAATCCGGTCGCAATCGACAAGGAGACTCCGATTGTCACAATCGGCACGACGACCAGAAGCGGCGCGCGGTACACGACAAGCAGAATCGTGACGACGAGTACCAGCGTCAACAATTCCGTATTGCGGATGCTCTCGGCAGCGGCGCTTAACATATCGCCGCCGACGGCCGCGGATCCGGAAATGCCGAACTCGAGACCCGCGGATTCCGGCCCGACAAACCGCTGGCGGAGCTGCCCCACTTCTTCTTCGACCAGACGCAACACACGGATGTTGTCCGTGGCCATGAACTCGTTCGAGAGCTTGAGCACGATGATGAGCGCTTGCCGATCCGCGCTGCGCAATTTCGCCCCGAATACTTCGTGATGCCGGTTCCAGATTTCGACTAATGGCAAATTGGTCGCGTCGGCCGGTACTAGTTGATCGGGATGTTGCTGGAGCGCCGGCAGGAGTTGCCAGGCGTTCTCGCGTGACTTGGCCACCTCCGCGGATTGATCCAGTTGCTTACAGACCAGAGCCCGGTTGTGCCACGCTTCCGCGAACTGTTCATCGAGTTCAATGGCCTCGTCGAATGCTTGCAGGGACGCCTGAAACGCGGCGGGAGCTTGTGCCGCTTCGACCGGGTTCGCCAGCATCCGCCGGCCACGTTCGAGTTCGCCCGCCCCTAGCCGATTGTGGAACCGAGCGGTCATTTGATCGGCAATTCGCAAATCCACCGCGTCGAGTTTGCGATCGTCGCGCGCGGCAACGAGCACCAGTTCACTTCTGGCTCGTGTCGCGGGAAACGCTGCAGCCGCCAGCCGCTCACCTTGCACACTCGGCATGTGAGCCGGCAGAAACGCCAGATCGCCGTCCCGTGTGATGTCGTTCCAGGCGGGGGCGACCAGCCGAACAATCACGACGAGCGCAATCCACGCCGCAATAACCCACGGCCAGCGACGGGCAACGAATTGGCCCAGTGAATCAAACATGGAGCCGACAATCTATCCGGCTCGGCTCGCGTGCGGAACCCACCCCGAACGGTTATTCGCGAGATTAGCGTGCCTGTTCGTTTTCGTTCTTCGCTGCGCGTGGAAAGTAGTGGCCGCGTCTCTCCGAGACGCGCAGCCTAGCCTGGTCAGTTGGCTACCAATCAGGGGCCGCGCGTCTCGGAGAGACGCGGCCACGGTTAATTGGTTTACCGTTGGGCTAGCTGCCGCCGCGCGACTTGTAAGGCGGTGGACAGGGCGGAATCTATGTCGGCGGCCAGGACCGGTTGGTTCGCTTCAACCACTGGCTTGGCAACCGTTTGCTGCGGCTGGGCAGTCACCGCCACGTGGGGCTGTACCCCTTGTCCGCTGATCGCAGTGCCATTCGGCGAAAAGAACTTCGCAGTTGTTAACCGCAATCCAGCATGACCAACGGTGAGTGGGAAGATGCCCTGCACACTTCCTTTGCCGAAACTGCGCTGTCCGACAATCGTGCCGCGCTGTGAGTCGCGAATCGCGGCTGCGAAGATTTCACTGGCGCTGGCGGAGTCGCCATTGATCAACACCACGAGTGGCACTCGCCAAGTCCCGACGAGATGAGCCTTGTAATCAAAGTCCTCGCCCGTGCCGCGACCGCGTGTCGAGACAATCGTCCCTTCGGTGATGAACTTGTCGGCCACTTCGACGGCCGCAGTCAGTAGCCCACCGGGGTTGCCGCGGACGTCGACAATCAGGCTCCGCATCCCGTCGCGATGCAGTTGCCATAAAGCCGATTCGACATCTCGACTCGTGGTTTTTTGGAAGCTGGCCAGTTTGAGATATCCCACTCCATAGTGCTGATCGATGATGGAGACTCGTTCGACGCTGGGGACTTCGACGACTTTACGCACCACGCGAAGTTGCCGTTTGGCCCCGGCGGGATTGATCACCGCCAAACTCACGGCCGTCCCCTCGTCGCCTTTCAACATGTCGGCCGCAGCATCTGTGGAGATTTCGCGCATGGTTCGTCCGTCGACTTCAACGATTCGGTCGCCGGCTTTGAGTTCGGCGTGGTCGGCCGGCCCACCGGCAATCACGTTCACGATCAAGAGCGATTCCGTTTCGGCTTTGAGCTCAATCCCCAGACCGACGAAGTTCCCCTCGATTTGCGACATGATTTCATCGAGCTGATTGCCGGTGAGAAAGGCCGAGTAATCGTCGAGCGAGGCCCCGGCAGCACAGGCATATTCCAAGATTACCGCTTGCGGCGGAATTTTCAGATTGTTCGCTGTGGAGACCGCGATGAAGTTGACCGCATCGCGCGATTCCTGCCGAGTCCGCACTTGACGATTGGCAAGCGCGTGATTGAGTTCGCTGAGGTGCGATTGAACGTCGACGTCCGTGAAATGGACGTTATTTCGTTCCTGAAAGGAGGTTTCCAGAAGAGCAATCTCTAGAGCGGAGGTTCCGCGCTGCAATAACGGCAGCCAATCCAGCCTCTCGAAGTAGTGCGCGTGAATCTTGAGCATCACGTCGGCATACAAGTCGAGCGCTTCGTGCTCGCTCATTCGCCGCATCGCCTCGACAAAACTTTGATCCGAGTACCGGCGGCCAACTTCGTAATGTACACGTGCCACCGAGAGCCGATCAGTGAGGTCGCGTCGGCCCGGATGTTTACGGACCGCGTCTTCGTAGTGGGTCAAGGCTTCAGCCCAACGCCGCTGCTGTTCCAAATGCACGCCATCGCGCAGGATTTGTTCGACTTCGGCAACATCCGCGACGGACTCGCGCGGCGGGCGAACTTGAGCGTGGGCGGTGACCGCGAATCCACAGGCGATGACGGCCCAACACACTACCGCCAATCGCACAGCTTCCAGCCATCTTCGCATGGTCGGTTCATCCACGGGTGGGCGCTAAGCCGCCGCGCCACGAAGGCGTTCGCGTCGAGTTTGGAGCGAGACGCGAGGGGCGGTCCAACGTTCAGGATACGGAGTGTTGGCTGAATCGGTTCCCGCTATCACCGCGCTGAAACACCAACCCGTTTGGCACGGCGCCGGTTGACAGCAGCGGGGACTCGCGGTTTTCGCCGACGGAGCTCAGCCAACGAAACATAGGTCACAATTTGCCCGTGGTCAAAAAAACCTGACAAATCTTTGTCCGTCAAAGACGGTGGAAACCGCACGACTGACATACCAACGGACCGTTGCCCGGAATGTCCTAGTTGTCGTGAGCGTGACCGTTTGACCGTTTGCGCATCCCGGCGCGAACGTGCCTCGCGAATCGAGGCTACGATGGGCGTCGGGCTATCTTATGCGTGTCCATTTCACGAGGCAATTCTGCCGAAGATGGGAAGACGATCGAATCGGCAAACATTTCGTGTCACGACGACTCTCTCGCACCCGCCTCCGGAGAAACTGGAATGGCTCTGTTGCTCGACTCTCCGCACCAAACATCGCTGGCATTCCAAGTCGTCAACGACGACGGTCAGATTGTTCACGCCCGTGTCGACGGCCGCCTGGCCCATCGGTTTCCGATTCCCTCGATTCATTCTCAATGGATGGCATGTCGACTCCAGCGAGAGCCAGCGACCATCGGTAGCGCACCAGAGCCAAATAATGACCCAAATTCGGCCGCGGCATTGTCCCCGTATGACGAGCCCCTGGCTGTCGCAATCGGTTCCGAAGCGTACCAGCGCCGAGTGCTGTTGAACTTGAGCGCGGTGACCGGAATGGACACCAGCGGAGTCAATTGGTTGTTGACCCTGCAAAAGCGCATGGATGCGGCGGGCGGGCGCTTGGTGCTCCATTCACTTTCCCCTGCCGCGAGGAATGTTGTACGCGTGCTAAAACTCCACCGCGCGCTACAAGTCGCGGTCGATGAAACCGATGCCGTGCAACGGATGTAGCCAAACCTGGTGGCACTCAGCTCGTGTCTCCACAAACCAATAACGGCACGCGAGCCGCGTTTCCCGCAAACATGCATGCTCCAAGATTCAAGAGAGAAAGACCATGACTATCACACTTGACCGCCCGGTCTTTGCGCCAGAATTCCGAGTCGCCGACTTGGCGAAGATGACCACAGAAGAAGCAGTCCACGTCCTGCTGGGGCGCGCCGCCGATCTGCGGGCTAGTGACTTGTTTCTGCTCAGCGACGAGCGGTATGTCACCGTCGCCGTGCGACGCTTAGGAAGCATCGATCGCTTGGCCGTGTTGTCCACCGACTTCGGTCGTCAAATGATGTCGTATATCAAGGCCTATGCCGAGATGGACATCAGCGAGAAACGCCGTCCCGCCGACGCACGCTGGATCTTGCAACTGGATGAGCGAAAGCTCGACATGCGGATCAATTTCACTCCGACGTTGCACGGTGAAGATCTGACGATCCGCATCTCGGATCACGCGCTCGGATTGTATCAGCTCACGGAGTTGGGACTCTCATTGCCCGATCTCACCAGACTGCAATACCTGCTGCATATCCCGCATGGGCTGCTGGTGGTCACGGGACCCACCGGCGCGGGAAAGACAACGACATTGTACGCCTGCCTACGATACCTGAACGACGGTTCCCGCAAGATCAACACGCTCGAAGACCCGGTCGAATATTCGCTTGAGGGCGTGCGACAATCGCAAGTCAACCCGAAGCTCGGATTGGATTTTGCCGAACTGTTGCGAAACGTGCTACGTCAAGCGCCGGACGTGATCATGATCGGCGAAATCCGCGATCCGCAAACGATGGCTACCGCGATTCGCGCGGCGAACAGTGGGCTTTTGGTGCTTGCCACGCTGCACGCGCCGACCGCGGCTGGGTCGATCCAGTCGATGCTGGCACTGGATGCGAATCCATTCTTCCTTTCCAATTGTCTGCTCGGTGTAGTCTCACAGCGGTTGGTGCGCACGTTGTGTCCCAAGTGCCGAGTCGCATGCGACCTCACAACTTCACCACTCACATTTCAGGAAGTAGCTCCCTTGCTGGAACCAGAACAGGGACGGACGATTTTTGGTCCGGGGGGTTGCGACGCGTGTTACCACGTCGGTTACGCTGGCCGCACGGGTCTGTTCGAGATCATGCAAGTCAACCGTGAGCTGCGACGCATGGTCGCGCACTCCGCAACAACGCGCGAAATTGAAGCTGCCGCGGTGCGTGCAGGAATGGTTGAATTGCGGCGCGGAGCGTTGTTGAAGGTCGCACAAGCGGCCACCAGCACGGAAGAAATCCTGCGCGATATGTCCGCGGAACATTTAGGCTTGGAGGAGTAGGACGACAAGGCTAGGTGGAAAATTCACACGGTTGGCGACCTAGCGTTGTAACATTAGCATGGCCGAGGAGGTCCGCGGATGGCGACAGCGCACGAGCAAGAGTCGCGAATCAGTATCTACGATGAAGTGGCGTTCCCGAGCTATCCCTATCCCCAGACCCATCCAGATCGATTAGCGACTATTGCTCGGCTGTGCGGACTGCAAACGGCGGCAGTCGACGACTGCCAAGTGTTGGAACTCGGTTGCGGTGCCGGTGGGAATCTCCTGCCGATGGCCGACTCACTGCCGAGAAGTGGATTCGTCGGCATTGATCTGTCCGCCCAACAAATCGCGATTGGCCGCGAGTACCTAACAGTCGCCGGCTTGACCAATGTCCGGATGGAAGCTCGCGATATTCTCTCGCTCGACGCATCGATCGGCCGGTTCGACTTCCTGATCGCCCACGGAGTCTATTCCTGGACGACCGAGGTGGTGCGGGAGAAAATTCTCGCGTTATGTCGTGAGCTGCTGGCCCCGAACGGGGTCGCGTACATCAACTACAACACGTATCCCGGTTGGCACTTGCAGGGCATGCTGCGGGACATGCTGTATTATCACTCGCAGTCGTTCACTGATCCCTCCGAACGGGTCCGCGAAGCGCGGCGAATGATTGAATTCCTATATCAAACGCTCCCTGCACCGTCCACGCCGTTTGGTGGTCTGGTACGCGCGGAACTGGACGCCATCCAGCGGAACTCGGATGCGTTCTTGTTCCATGCCTATCTGAATGTAGTCAACCAGCCGTTCTATCTGCACGAGTTTCAACGCCGAGCAACCGCTCACGGGCTACGCTATCTCGGCGATGCCGAGCCGGAAGGAACTTGGCCGGAGTACACTGCGCCGCATCTGGCGGCACGATTGAAGCAACTGACAACCGACGAGTCCCACTGGTCTCAGCATTTCGACTTCATTCGCTTTGGCACTTCGCGTCGTAGCCTACTGTGTCATCAGGAAGTCTCGATCGAACGGGGTCCGTGTAGCGACGCGCTGCGCGAACTCCATGTTTCCGCACCGCTTCGCCGCAAGGAAGGTGCGCAGCAGTCAACGACCGCATCGTTTGTCACGACGACAGGCCGCTCGGTTTCGACAGGCGAGCCGAGACTTCGAGCGGCGCTTGAACTGCTGGCGGACACTTGGCCGGGGTCGATTCCTTTCGAACACCTTGCGCTACAAGTGGAAGCGCAAGTCGCCGCCGTTCAGCCCAGCGTCAATCCGATCGAGCCCTGGCACCATGATCTCGTGCAGTGCTTTTGTAACCACGTGCTTGAACTGCACATCCGACCCAGCCGCAGTTCGAAAACAATTGCCGCTTATCCGCAGGCCTCAGCTCTGGCACGATTACAAGCCGTGCGAACGGACTTTGTTGCAAACCGTCGGCACGATACGGTTCGCTTAAATGAGTTCGATCGGCGCTGTCTCAGTCTGCTGGACGGCTCGCGGACGAGCGACGAGATCTCGCAACAACTCGGCGGTGAGGCGCACCAAACCCTGGCTCGCTTGTCCGCCAGCGGACTGCTGATGGAAGGTTAATAGGCCAATCCTTCGGCGGAGATGCGTTCCGCAGGCGACCGCCCGTCGGCGTAATGTCCGAAGGAATGCGTGCGAACGGAGTACTCGGCATTTGAGATTGCGAGAGGGAGACGGATCCAGAGGTAATTTAGGCAATCGACCTTCGACAGTTTGATTGCAATTTGAGGTTCGAGTGCGTGGACCGGCATCGCGAGACAACACCGGAAAAAAAAAGCCAGACAACCTGCGAAGGTTGCTGGCATTTTGCAGTTTTTAAACCAAGTCCACCATTTATGGTGGCGGGCGACGCGACTTGTCCTTTGGGGGTGGCGCTGGAGGTGCCTCAGGCGCCTGCGTCACGATCTCCGTGGTTGCTGGTCCCGTCGGGGGCTCGATCGCAGTACTACCGGAGGAGCATCCCGATATGAACCCGAAGGTAACAAACATCGCGAAAATCCCAATCGTCGCATAGCGAAATTTCATACAGTATCTCTTTCACGAGGACTAGTCGCCTCGAAGTGCACCGATAAAAAACTATTGCGCCGTGTCGGCACTGATTGTTTTACTATCCTGCATTCCCGCAATGTAATAAAACTGATTGGTGTCGACAGTTTGCGCAATCGATCGCACTCCCCCATCAGCAATCGCAAATTGGACGACACCGGGATGTGCGGCACCGTATCTCCACCAACCTGGCTTATTCCACGGTTGTTCATACATCCAATAGCCGACCATTGGACCCATTCCGATCCAGCTAAATGCGTATTCAAGCGTGGGTCCGTTATAGGACCCCATTACTTCACCGAACATGAGGGTGTTGCTGGTGCCGTCTGTGAGATCGGCGAAGTTGTATTTGGACCGCGACGTAAACATGCCTTTGTACTGGGGAATCCAATCGTCGGGGGGAGGAAATGGCGTTGGCGTCACGCCAGGCATCAAACCATTCCCAAAGACGCCAGCGGAAGGTGCATAATTCGTTCGGCCAAGGTTTTGGGCAATCTGCTGAGTCAATCCGCCGCTGGAATAATTAAATACACCTCCCGTAAAGACGTCTCCATTGATGTACGTATAGATGAACGTACCAACCGTATTGTTGTACGGGTTTGCCGATGGGCAAAGGAAACCACCAATTTTCGTTTGAGCGGCGGCGCGAGTATTCGGCACGCGGTTCCACCAAACGCCCGCATTAGGTAACCACGGCGCTACGCAGAAATGATCGACATTTAGGTCACAGGTCGTAGTTATTTGATCGTGGACGTTTTGGCCTTCCATGAAGGGTAAAATGAACGCCAACGTTCCGACAAATTGTTGAGGATTGCTTGCGGCAGCACCTGGGACCGACGTATAGTCGCCAGGTCCGAGAATGCCTGGTGGGAATCGCTTGAACGTGTCGTGGAAATTATGGGTGGCCAATGCAATCTGCTTGAGATTGTTGCCACACTGCATTCTGCGAGCTGCCTCGCGTGCGGCCTGAACGGCCGGAAGGAGCAAGGCGACCAAAATCCCGATAATGGCGATAACCACCAGGAGTTCCACAAGCGTGAAACCTGGTGGGCGACGACGAGCACTGAACTTCCCCATAAACGATCTCCTTGAAGACTGGTTAGGAAAAACAAAGAATCCTTGGACGAGGAGAAACCCGCCAAAAAGGACGCGGGCAAACGCAAATTCTAGCCACGAGTGACATAAACTCAACAACTAAAACGACTTTTTTCGGGAGACCAAAGAAGTATTCTAACAAGGACATGGCAAAGTCACCCAACCGGATCCGTTGCCAGCGGCCAGCGCAAGCCGAATAGTTATGGTTCATTCTGAATGCGGACCCCGAACCAGCTATTTCTCCGAACCAACTGGTGCGCGAATTGGACGTCAAGTTGTCACAGTGCGAACCAATAACAATCGGCGTGCCAGTTCTGACTAGGATTTCTCACGGACCGTGATAACTTATTAAGTAGAAATACTTTGCAACTTCATGCCGGTTGTTCAGATGCCGGTTTTTTCAGCGCCATGCCATTCTTTTGGGCCAGTGTCGCTTGACAGGCGTGCGAGCCGAAATACGTCAACACTTCGTGGCCGCGTCTCTCCGAGACGCGCGGCCCTTGCACTACACCCGGCTCGCCCAGTAGGGGTACTCGCCTCGGCGACTTCTCGCCACTCCGAGAATAATGGACCAAGCACCACAGCGCGCTCGATGGACTGACTACACCCAGAAGGTCATTTCATTGACGTGTATTCGATTCTGCACTTTGGAAGGGCGACGGCAAGTTCGCGGAAGCCCTTCTCAATTACTTCGGTCGACTCAAGTCGCAAGTATTCAAGGTTGGTGAGTGCCTTGATGTTTGATAGCCCATTGTCGGTTATAGGCGTAAGGTACAAATCCAAATACCGAAGTTTTTTGAGCTGGCCTAAATTCCGCAACCCCGCGTCGGTAACTCTTGGGCATCGTAGGATCAGAATCTCAAGATTCGGTAGTTCGTCAAAATGCGCAAGGTCGGCATCGCAGATGTCGGCAGTCGGTGAGGCACCGAAACGAATTACGGCATGGCGGGAATTGACGTTCAGAACACGACGAAGCCATTGCGGTTCCGGTGGGCTCGGATCGACAAAGCGGCCTTGCGCATCAATTTCAGAGTAGATTCCGCCATCCTCGGCGACTTCATAGTCGTACCACACGAAAGCGCCCTTGCGTGTCAAGGTATTCACAGCCGCCTGCTGTTTCGTCGCGCGATGTACTTTGAAACTGCCCCAAGCAAACAGCAGGCACAAGACCGCAATTGCCACTAATAACGAGCGGAGGCTGTAGCGCGACAAACGGGACTTGGTCGGCACTTTCTCAGGGAGGCTGTTGTCAATTTTCGACAGCGCTTCGAGCGTGGCTTTAACGACCAAAGAATCCTCATCAAACTGCCGCATGCGGAGCATTGGAACACTTGCAGCAGCGAGTTTTCCAAGTTTCCCGAGGGCGCTGGCAGCACGTCTTCGCACGACGGCGTCGTCACTGTTTAGCGCGTCGGTAAGGGCTGGAATGGCTATGACCGCCTTGTCGCCGACGTTTGCAAGGCTCAGAGCTGCCCTTCGCCGCCGATCCGGATCGGCGCAACTGAGCATTGGCAGAAGCTGAGGGATAAAGGTATCGAGCAACAAGTGATGGACCTGCCGGGCGTCACGAATCTCGTAAAAACGGTCGGCGTAACTGAACAGCCACGATAGCGGACCAGGAACTCTTTCGATCCACACGAGACACCCGACACCACTTCGGCGCGCATGGCATTTCAGTTTCGCAGTGTCCTCCGGATGAAAGCAGAAAACCCTTGAGTTACCGCGCCATTTACGCACCATGCCGATCGCGCGCTGGTCTGTCAACACATAGACCGTTTGCTGAGCGTTTTTCCAAGATATGTACGTCATTATCAATGACGTGATCGCGAACAAAAACGCTTCAAGAAAGAAGAAAAACTTATAGACCGGCTCGCTTTCCTGTGTCCAAATCCCAAGACTACAAAGCCCTCCGACAAATACCGACGTGACAGCGAGCCTGTATACAATGGAAAAGGAAGTCTGCGCCTGCCCGAGCCAAAGAATCTCTTCGCCAGGCCCAAGAAAGCTATTGAGTCGTTCGCGAAGTGCGGGATGAAGCCGCTTCAACTCCGCACTGCCGAATGGCGCTGGAAGCAGTTCTGGCTTCATTGCTGATTCCCGCCTCTCCGAGTTAAGGCTGCGAATCGAACTCGACCGTCAGTATGCCGCGCGAACAACAGACGGGACAAGATTACTCGACCCCGTCAAGCACAATAGACCGGAACGTCGAGACGGCGGCAGCGTGTTGAGACGCGGGACTCCAGACCGTCTGGAGTTGCATGTGGCATTACAAGGATCGCCTTTTTTGCAGTCCTGATGCCCTTCGGGGTGCGCGTCTCGGAGAGACGCGACCACAGCTCATTCAAGTTCGCGCTCGTCGGAAATTTTCGGATTCATTGCTAGACACCCTCTTGAGGTATATACCCTAGTACACTCTACTAATGGGGTATTCAGTTCAGGCGAGGAAACAGCGTGTGGCCTCCCCGATTTCACTCTCGAAGCCTTGTTCTTACCGGAGATCTGATCATGAGCGAAGTCAAGTTTGTTCTGCGCGATGCAACAAGAGACATTTCATCCACCTGGCATGGAAGCTGTGCGGACCGAGCCGTCGCGGCGCTCAGCGCGGATCCGGTCACGATCGAAGAGCTGGACGTTGCGCTCGAGCGATTCATGAAGCCCAGCCCGGGGGGCTTTTTGCGGTGTTTTCCGCGAGGCCTGGACGACAAGCCGTGGGATGCCGGGTTGGTCGTGATCGATTTGTCAGCGCGATTGGTCGTCGTGGAGTCGACATACTCCTCGCCGACCAAATCGGGAAGTGTCTGGTACCACAACGG
>CAZFLF010000103.1:0-11407 GCA_964519825.1 uncultured Pirellulaceae bacterium
CGGAAACTTCGGTTGATTCGGCGAGTCGGGATAGTGTTGGGTTTCCAGGCAGAATGCTTCGTACTGTTTGTTGCCTCCGCCCCCCGCTGTACCATCCAGGAAGTTGCCGGTATAGAACTGAATGCCTGGCTGCGTCGTCAGGATCTCCATCACGCGACCGGTGCTCGGATCCTTGGCGCGCGCCGCCAGCGTCAGCGAGCCGTTCTGGCTGCGTAAGGCAAAGCAATGGTCATAGCCAACTGGGTCGGCTTTGATCTGCTTGATCCGCTCGCCGATCTTGTGCGCGGTCGTGAAGTCAAGCGGCGTCCCTTTCACGTCTGCGAGTTCACCAGTCGGAATCAAGCCGTCGTCGACCGGCAGATATTTGTCCGCTGTAAGAGTCAATTCGTGATTCAGGATCGTGCCGGCACCAGCTCCTGCGAGGTTCCAATAGTTGTGATTCGTTAGATTGACCGGTGTCGCTTTATCGGTCGACGCGGTGAATTCGATTTTCAGTTCGTTCTTATTTGTGAGCGTGTAGGCGACCGTCACGTCCATGTTGCCCGGATAGCCTTCTTCGCCATCTGGGCTACGCCGTGTGAACTTCACGCCGACAGCGTCGGAGGTCTTCACCTCGCTGGCCTGCCACAGTTGCTTGTCAAAGCCCTTCACTCCGCCGTGCAGATGGTTCGCGCCGTTATTAGTCGCCAAGGTGTATTGCTGGCCATTCAACGAGAATTTTCCCTTCGCAATCCGGTTGCAGAATCGGCCGACCGTCGCGCCAAAATATGGATGGCGCTGCAAATAGCCGTCGAGTTTCGCAAAGCCGAGATTGATATTGGCCAGACGGCCATTGCGATCCGGGGTTTCCATCGCGACCACGATCGCACCGTAATCGATGAGTTTCAGCACGAGTCCATGCTCATTGGTGCAAGTAAACAGTGAAACGGCCTGGCCATCTTCTGTTTTACCGAACGGCGATTTTTCAATTCTCATGGCTGAGCCCTTCTCCTTTTTTGATTTGGTGTCTTGGGCCGGTGCGAGGTTAATCGAACCGGCTACCGCAAGCAGCAGTCCCCAGATTGCCCGACGAATCGCGTTGTTCCGTCCGATTGACTCGCTCATGATGCACCTCGTTGTTGAGATTGAAAGCTGTTTTGGGTTGTCGTCGTTCGCTAGTGGACACGCAAACCGCATGTCACTCCGTTAAGCCGTGTCAGCTACGAACCGGTTCCGCAGGATGCCAATTCGTTCGATCTCGACCTCGGCAACGTCGCCCGGCTGCAGAAACACGGGTGGCTTACGTGCTCCACCGACCCCTGGCGGTGTTCCGGTGAATAGTACATCGCCAGGTTGTAGCGTGCAGACCGACGAGACGTAGGCGATCAGTTGATCGACTGAAAAAATGAGCTGGCGAGTGCTAGAGTTCTGCATCGTCTGGCCATTCAGGCGCAGCGCGATCTTCAATTGGCCTGGGTCGCCGACCTCATCGGGCGTCACCAACTCTGGCCCGAACGGTGCGAAACCGTCAAATGTTTTTCCCAGCAACCACTGGCCGCCCGGCTTCTGTAATTGCCAATCGCGGGCCGAAACGTCGTGTCCGCACGCGTAACCCGCCACGTGTTCCAGCGCACGCTCGCGCGGAATGGAACGCCCGCCGCGGCCAATAATCACCACCAGCTCGGCCTCATAGTCAACCTTCTCGCTGACGCGGGGGAGTCGGATATCATCGCCATGGGCGGCGACTGCCGTGGGAAATTTGCAAAACACGACTGGCTCCGGTGGAATCGGCTGCCCCGATTCGGCGGCGTGGTCGGCGTAATTCAGTCCGATGCAAATCACCTTCTGCGGTTGTGGAACGGGAGCCAATAAGCGGACGCCATTGAGTTCTTCGCCGACGCCGCGTGCGAGCGCCCGTTCGGCCCGGCGCAAGCCCTCCGGACCTAAGGCCAATAGGTCGCTCATCGTTGTCGGCAGCGACGCATCCGCCATATTCAAATCGACGAATTTGCCATCGCGAACTCCGGCCACTCGCGGTATTCCGCTATTCAGATAGGTCACCAGTCGCATCGTGTTGTTCCTGAGTTGTAGAACGGGCACCCTGCCCGTCGTTTATTCGGCGACGGGCAAGGTGCCCGTCCTACGAATCCATTTTGTGCTATTTGTGCCAGACGTGGAATTAGTATTCCAATCGCCGAAACGCCCGCAATCCGCTACGCAGCGGCCAGGCCGTTGCCGTGATACCCAATGCGATGGCTAACCCGATACCGAGCACCATACTGCCGTGCGAGCCAAGCCCGATCCAACTTCCGAACGCCGAGTTTTCCGGGTGCACTCTCCGCCCCGACCACGGAGCGTCAGCCCAAAAAAACGTCGGCACTGCCGTCAAAAGCATGACCGCCAAAATGTAGAGCGTGCTGAGGACCAAATTCAGTGTGCCGCCAAACCCGGACGCAATCCGCGCCGGCGAGGTTTCGCGCAAGTTTGGGAGCCGCGCTCCGAGTCCGACGGCCATCGCTGACAATCCCGCGCACATCAATGCGCATTCCAGCTGGTGCATCACGGCAATGAACGGAGACCGCTGCCACATCCCAAGCGCAAGATCGCTGATCGCCACCAGCAGGACGGACGGCGGCCAAGCGCCTGCCAACGCGAACCAAAATTTTCCCCAAACGATCGTGTCACGCGCGATCGGTGACGTTCCCAAGATCCAGAACCGTCGACCTTCAAGGCTGATGGCCGGAAAGATGAATCGAGTCGTAAACGTCGACAGTAACAATCCCACGACGGCAACGTTCAGAAAACTCATTACCGTCACCCACTGCTCCATCACGCCGGAGTAATCGAACCTCCGCACGTTGAGGAAATACAGGATGAGCAGTCCAAAAAAGATTGCGAACTGCGACCACTGCACGGGATCGCGACGGAAGAGCCGCAAGTCTTTGACGATCATGTGGCGAATCGCGGCCGGCAGCGGCTGGCAAACCGCGATGACCAGCCGGTCGATCCACGCTATTCGATGCCGCCGCCGCGTGGGCACGATTCCCTGCAGATGGCTGTAACTGGTGCGGAACGATGCGGCAGCCAGCCGTCGCAATAGCCAATGTAAAACCAACGTGTTGGAACACAATACCGCCAAGAACAACAGGCTTTCCTGCCACGCCGGCTGGCCCGCGCGGTTTCGTGCGGGATGAGTCGCTTCGAGCAGACCGCTGCTGAGCCACCAACTTGGCAGCAGACGTTGCTCGGCGAACTCCAATCGTGAGAGTACATCATGAAACCAACTGAACGACATCACATCGCGGTTGTCATAGGCAAGCGTCTGCCACGCTAAGTAGCCGCTGGCGGCCAGGCCAATGACGGCGAATAAGCCCATCGCGTGGACGCGTGCCGCGGGCAACAGCCGCACCACCAGCAAACAAACAATGGCTCCCAGCGTCGCCGGCACGCAGACGAACGTCAGGATGAAGGGAAACAACAGCAGGTAGTAGTACCACGGCGCGTGAAATACCAATCCATGCGCAAGCAACATCGGACTACCGAGCAGGATGAGTCCCCAGCCACTGAAGAATACTGCCTCCTCGAATTTGTGCAGCACGATTCGTTCCGGCCGGACGGGGAGAGTCAGCAACCGCTTCACCTCGTCACCCCGATACAAACTTCCATACAGAATGATCGCTGACGAAAATATCAGCATTACCGTCAGCGTGAGGAAAAAGATATTGAACATGGCGTGAATGAGTTGTGCTTGCAGGCCCGCGTGAACCATTCCGCCGCGCACGAAGCGGAAGCCTTCGTGGAACAAAAAGAACAGTCCGACCCACAGCACGCCGCTCGCAATCAGCACGCTCACGACTTGTAACCACGATCGGCGGATGGCTTGCCGCATCACGGTACGGAGGATTTGCGATCTCAATCGCCAGAAGACTTGTGCTTCCACAGCCTCCGGCAATAGTCGCACCGGCGGATTCAGCAGTGCATTACTCATATACCGCGGGCGCTTCCGTCAGCGTGAGGAACAACTTTTCCAGCGACGCGTCACAAGCAAGTTGTTGGCGCAGTTCATCGACGGTGCCTAGGAACCGCAATCGCCCATTCATGAACACGCCAATTCGGTCCGCGATTTCTTCGGCGATCGCCAGCGTATGCGTGGACATGAAGACTGTCGTGCCCGCGAGAGCTTTCGCGCGCAACAGGTCTTTGACCATCCGCATGCTGCGCGGATCCAAGCCCACCATTGGTTCATCGACAATCAGCACCGCCGGGTTATGCACCAGCGCCGCGGCGAACACGAGCCGCTGCTTCATCCCGTGCGAATAGCTCTCGGTCAGGTGATCGACGAATTCGGCCAGCGCGAAGGTGTCAATCTGCTCGGCGATGGCGCCGGCCGCTTGCGCTGACGGCAAACCGTACAAGTCGGCGACAAAGTGCAGGAACTCGCGCCCCGTCAGCTTATCGTACAGATAGGGCTCGTCCGGCACGTAACCGGTACGCAGATTCACTTCACGGGTGTGCGTCACGAGATCGAGACCACAGATATGGACTTGTCCTTCCGTCGGCTGCAGCAGTCCCACCATCATTTTGATGGTGGTCGTCTTCCCAGCTCCATTGGGCCCGAGAAATGCGAACAGCTCGCCTTGCGGAATATGCAAGTCGAGCCGATCGACCGCAACTTTGCGCCCATAGCAGCGGGTGGCTTGTTTCAAGTCAATCATCGAGACCACAAACGCGGATGCACGGTGTCGCTCAAGTATTCAGTGACGGGTTCGTGAAACGACTCGGGTATCCGCTCAAAGCGAATGACTGTTCCGGAAAAACGCAATTCGTGTTGGAGGACCAATCCATCGTCGCGGACCCATTCGCGCGCGATCGGTTCGCGGTTAGCGCGCAATCCAGAACCGGCGTCCGCGTGATAAACGACCAGGATTGTTTCAACATCGTGACCATCCCACAGGATTAGCTCGTGACGCTCCGCCTGGGCGGCGACGATCTGGACCGGACTGTTCGGTGGAAATGGACGGCACACCGGGATTGTCCATTTTTGTCCCACATGCAAGTTCTTTAACTCTGATCGGGGAGCGAAGGCATCGTTCACAACCGCGTTGGTGGGAAGATCGATTTCATGCCGCAGTTGGTTCTCAGTGGCGCCGGCCGACCCACCAATCGATGTCGTCAGAGTAAGTTTGTGGCGTTCATCAACCCTGCCCCGTGTACGCAAGAATCCACGAACGTCCGCCAAGTCGACGACAGTCTGCAAACCAGTGAATTGTCGCCGACTGTTGAACCGCAACTCTGTCGCCAGCAGCATTTCCAGTCCTATCGGCTGCTGTTCTACCATCGCTTGGTCATTACTTCGGACGCTGGGAACGGAACCGGGCGATCCACTGCTGGGAACCGGACTTTTCGTTGCGGTTCGCCCGGGGAATAGCATGGATCCAAACGTCCCAAACACTTCGGAGAGCATCGTCTCCAGCGGCATGTGCTGAAAATGAACCGCGTATCGCAATGCGGTTCCATCCACGCGGCGCAACGTCTGGCTTGCAGCCATGCCGATGTGGCGGTCCTTCCAGGTGATTCGCCATACCGTCGGCTGGGAGTCCGCGGGAACATTGGCCACCAAGGACGAGTAATCGGGGGGATTGCCCCCGTGCAATGTCGGCCAAATCTTGGCCACGAAGAGCCAGCTCATTGACGCCAGCCAGGCGAACAAAACGAACACCGTGTAGAAACGATAAGCCATACCAATCCATGTTTCGCTGTCGGAAGCCAATGCCCGCGTGCATTGTAGCCCCGCAACGACGACGGCGGAAACCGGCGACGTGCGAACCAAGCATGAGGCTGGGTAAAAAAATCAGGGGTAGAAAAATGAGAGGTGATGGTCGCACAGTGTTGTCATCTTTCTACCCATCATGTTCCCCGCATGACTACCCCATTCCCAATCGTGGTTACAAAGGGGATAGCGTTTGGGCTGCGCAGCAGCATCTGATCGACTCTCTGCGGTCCGGGCAGACTAGCGAAAGCGATGGCCGCGATTACCTGGCGACGATGCAAGCAGTGTTTGCCTGCTACCGATCCGCCGAGACATTCGAGACTATCCACCTGGATTGAAGCGTCGACGACAGGAAAATGTAGGACAGGAAGATACGCTGACGAATGAATTCGCGACTCTATGTTCCTGTCATTTAATTTCCTTTCGACGAGGCAAACGTTGCGGGCACTGGCGAGCCGATTGCCTCGGCCAGCAGACTCAAACTCGCATTGCCGCCGCTGAGCACGCAACCGACTCGTTTGCCCAGCAATCGTTCGCGAGATTTCCTGATCGCCCCCCAGGCCAGCGCGCCGGCTCCTTCCGCGACGTTATGCGTGGCGGACAGAATCTCGCGCATCGCAACTCGTGCTTCGTCGTCGGAGATCGTCACAACGTCATTCACATACTGCAGGATCCATTCCAGAGCTAGATTGTTGGGAGTGCTGCATGAGACCCCTTCCGACACGCGCGTGGCGCTGGGCTGGACAATCAACCGCCGCTGCCGAAAGGACAGGGCATAGGCCGGAGACTCCTCGGCCACCACGCCCACGATGCGCGTATCGAGTCCCAGAGCGTCGCACGCGGCTGCGACACCGCATATTCCGGAACCCAGGCCGATGGGAACATAGATCGCATCCAGCGGCGGAACAGCCCGCAGTAACTCCAGCGCGTACGTCGCGACTCCGCGGACCAGCCAGGGGTGAAAAGATGGCACTGCATGCAAACCCTGCCGTTCGGCCAGGCGACGTGAGTGTTCCAGGGCGTCCTGGAACTCGTTTCCGTGTTCGACCAACTCGGCCCCCAACGCGCGCATAGCAGCGTTTTTCTCCGGATTGTTACCAGCGGGAACGACGATGACCGCGCGCACGTCGCGTAACCGAGCTGCATAGGCGATGGATTGACCATGGTTGCCCGTCGAAGCCGCGATGATGCCGGGGACGTTCGGCTCTTGGCGGAGCAGTTCATCGAGGTAGATCAAACCGCCGCGGACCTTGAAGGCACCGATCGGCGTATGGTTCTCGTGCTTCAGCCACACTTCGCAACCCGCCGCCTCGTTGAGCAGCGGCCACGTGTAGTTGGGCGTCGCCGGCACGTGTTGGCGAATGAGCGCCGCGGAATACTCGATCTCGCCGAGCGTGGGAAGTGGCGTCGGGGGAACGGATGTGAACCGATCAAGCATGGGGCACCAACTCGCGAATTCTAGTGGTTGAAGGAACGTCCACGATCGATGGTACGACTTGGCGGCCAGGGTTCAATACGTTTCTTTTCGGCGAGTTGCGACGTGCCTTGGATTGGCGTTCGACGGTGCTATCAGTGGTCAACTGGCAATCCAGATTCGTCTGGACCGTTTGGGTAAGTTCGCTACACTACGCCCCTTCTTTTTCCGTTGTAGCTGCTGCGTCTCGCCAACTGTGTTGCGCTTCTTGATTCGACGCGGACTGATTGATTAGTTGTTGACGCCTTCCGGCTGGTCCGGGTGGCGAGTTGCCGGAGTGCCGCACATGCTCTGTCGATCGGACTTATACCTGACGGGGTCAAATTTTCGGCCCTGGTTGCAGGCCTGGCAATGGACATTGCTCGCAAGCTGTTTGGCTTGTTGTGTTGCAGCTGGGCAGTCGGATACCGCGGTGCCACCCGCGTCCCTGCCGGCGAGCCAAGTCACGCAACCGATGGATGGACTCGAGCTCCGTCCGTGCAGCTTCAAGAATGTTACTCCCGGCCAGTCATCGGCGGCGGACGTGCTGCAACAGCTCGGTCCCGCCGTCGAGGAGACGGAAGCCAACGGCCAACGATCGCTCATTTATCACCTTGAGCCATTTCAACTGGTGGAAGTAATCGTCGTGGATGGTGTCGTGGCGTCCGTGATACTGCATTTCAGTTCGCCGGCGCCTCCCACGCAAATTGAGCGCGAACTGCAATTGCAGGAGATCGAGGCGGCCCCGGTGTTCAGTGAAACAGGCCAGTTGCTGGGACGCGTGTATCCAGAACGCGGCGTCCTGCTGAGTTTCGATCCCGAGTCGAAAGCCCATCGCGCAGCGCAACTCATATTGGAACCGATCACAGCGGAGCCGTTCGTCTTGCGCGTCCGGAACGACTCGCGTCATCGTTACGAGAAAAACATCGCAGATCTCGAAATCGCCAGGCGGCTCGATCCGACCGATCCGGACACACTGCAGCTGCTCGGCGAGACTTTCGCTAAGTCAGGGCAGATCAAGCGAGCAATGGAAACGATCGACCAGGCGTTGGAACTGGTCCCCGGCAATGCTCGGCTGACGTTGGAGCAGTCAGAACTGTTGGCTCGGCTTGATCGAAGCGAGCAGGCCTTAGACAAGGCGAAAGGGGTCGTGGCCGACCGTCCGGAGGACCCGGAACTTCAAGCACGAGGAGAAAAGCTGCTGGGAGATCTGCTCGCGTTGGGCCCTGCGCGGGACTTTGCGCGCGCGATCGAACATCACCTGGCCGCGATCAAATTGGCGGCTCCGCTCGCAAGTGACAAGCGTGTGGCGCAGCGCCGCGCGGCGAAGGAATTGCTCGTTTCAGCGTTTCTTGCTGCGGCATTCGATATCGCGGCGGGGGATTGGCAGGACAAAGATGCCACAACCGAAAAGTGGCTGACCAGCGCCCGCGAACTGTCGGATGCGTTGATCACTCAGGACCAGGGAGACGAGTTGTGTCGACTGCAAGTGACGCTTGCGACGCTCGCCGTGCGAGCTGAGATGTCCTCCACCCAATCGTCCGAATCGCTGATTTCCGCCGCAACACGGGAAATACAGCGATTGAACGACGTCAGCGGTGATCCACTCTTTCGCCGCGAACTCGATCTGCTCCGCGTTCGTGCGCTATTCGACGCGGCCAGCATCGCTCACCATCGCGGACAGACCGCTCAAGCCCGCGAGCTTGCCGCACAGGGGGTCAAAGTCTTCGAACCGTTGGTTGACTCACGCGAGCTAAATCCCAGTGAACGCTACCTGATTGGACGAATGTACTTCTTCGTCGGCTCCTCGAGCGCCGTCGCCCAGCAAGATCACGCCGCAGCCGTCAAATCCTATGCTCAAGCTCGCAAGTATCTCTCCCCAAGTCCGCCCACATCCGCGGCCATGGACTTGGGCCGGCATGGAGAGCGGTTCGTGAGCATGGGAGCTTCGTACTTCGAGTCCGGCGAACGCGAACTTGGGGTGAGGCTCACGCGCGAAGGTTTGGAAACGATGAAGGAAGCCACCGACGCTGGAATTATTAAGGAGACGGCTTTGGCGCTCCCGTACTCCAATCTCGCCGCCATGTATAAGCTGCTGGGCAAGGAGTCGGAATCACGAGAGTTGTCGGAAATGGCTTCGCGAATTAGCTCGGCGCAGGGGGTTCCGCAGCGCCGGTAGCGATGAACGCGTGTCGGGCTAACTTAGTGCAAGCGTCTCGATTGTATTGCCACAAGCGAGACTCTTATGCTGCGAATGTTATACGATCCAGCGGCGTTGTCTCCACGGATGTTCACTGCTAGGATGCCCGTGGAAATAACCGATAGGCGATCGGGAGCGTTATCGCGAAACGCGTGGAAGAAAGCGCCGATCGTCCATCCGTGTGGTTTACCGAGTCAGGGCAATTCCTCTGCCATGTTCGTGTTGTCGATGTATATTTTCTGGGGAGCCGATAAGAGAACCGCATGGGAACTGATTTTTAGCCGCGGATGCGTGTATGTCCCGCTACCTTTGGCTTGTTCCAAAGGCCTTGCGGGAAAACATGCCCCGAGGTTTAGGTTCCCACATTAAACTCGCGGGCTCTCAAGAATCGCATCACCGCGGCATTGCGGTGGAGGGATTGCCATTTTGTTTTAACCGTTACGTGTCCCATGAACCTCGCTGATTCCCTGCATGACAAACGGGACCACCTCCTCCGGCGAATCGGTTCTTTTCGCAGTTGTGCCGTGGCATTTTCCGGGGGAGTCGACAGTGCGGTCGTTGCCAAGGCAGCTTATCTCGCGCTCGGGGACCAAGCCGTTGCCGTGACCGCCACCAGTGCCAGCCTGGCGGACGGCGAACTGGACGCTGCCGTCGAAGTCGCCCGGCAAATCGGCATCAAGCATCAGATCATCGCCACCCACGAATTTGAGAGCGGTGAGTATGTGCGGAATGCCCCAGACCGCTGCTACCACTGCAAGACGGAGTTATACACGCGACTGGAGGAAATCGCCGCGCAGTGCGACGTCGAGGTAATTCTGAACGGTGCGAATTTGGACGACGTCGGCGATTACCGTCCCGGAATGCAAGCCGCCACAGAACATCGCGTGTGCAGTCCGCTCCTGGAATGCGGATTGACCAAGAGCGACGTCCGCGAATTGGCCGCCGAGTGGCAGTTGCCGGTTTGGAACAAGCCGGCGTCCCCGTGCCTGTCCAGCCGCGTGGCCTATGGTGAAGAAGTTACTCCCCAACGGCTGGCAATGATTGATCGGGCCGAACAATTCTTGCGCGGATCCGGTTTTCTCACATTGCGCGTGCGATATCACCGAGGAGATTTGGCTCGGATCGAAGTCCCTGCGGACGAGTTGGCGACTTTTGTCGAATCGGCGTTTCGCCACGAACTGATCCAACATCTGCTGCAATTGGGCTTCAAGTATGTGACGCTCGATCTAGCCGGATTCCGATCGGGCAGCTTGAATGAGCTCCTGGCTTCCACTCCGGGATTGGTGACTCTCGCGCCGATTCGGGATACGAGTCGGGATACCAGTCCACATCCGAATCCCAATGAGTGAAGCCGGCGCAGTATAGGGCGTATTGCAGTCGGCGCACCGCAGCCGACATTAGTCACTGGCCATATCCGCCGCAGCTACGAGCAGCTTCTCTGCGACTTGGTGGGACAAGGTTGTTTCCCCCCGGCTAAGTTTCACGGTCAAAATACCCGCTTCAGAGCGATTTACTTGGACGATTCCCGTTGCCCCTAAGGGCAGCCCCGCGTCGCTGAGATAACGCAAGAACTCGGGCGACTGATCGAGGACTCGCACCAGGAGAAATGGACGTCCGACTTCCCATTGAGAAAGGCTCCGTGCATTTCGTTGCGGAACGGTCCCGTCAGCTCGGGGAATCGGATCGCCGTGCGGGTCATTGGTGGGAAAATCCAAGTACTCGTCAATCCGGTCGATCAGGTGGTCGCTAACGGCGTGTTCCATGTTTTCTGCTTCGGCGTGAACTTCGTCCCATGGTAGTTGCAACGTTCGGACCAGGAACAATTCGATCAACCGATGCCGGCGCAGCACACGTAGAGCTAACCCACGCCCGGCGTCCGTCAGGCATACGCCTTCGTAGGGCGTGTATTCCGCCAGCCCACTTTCCTTGAGTGTCTTGAGCATGCTGGTGACGGTGCCCGGTGAAACAGCCAACGCAGAAGCAAGCTGTCCCGTTGCGGCGGGCC
>CAZFLF010000104.1:0-11362 GCA_964519825.1 uncultured Pirellulaceae bacterium
GGAATACGTCGCCCGTGCCACTCGTCGAAAACTTCCAAGGTCGCCATGACGCTTTTTCCGCTGCACGCCAAGACACTCGCGGGCCTCGAACAAGTCCTGGCAGCGGAACTGACGGAGATCGGGGCGACCGACGTTGAGCCCGGCCATCGGCTCGTCACGTTTGTCGGCGACCAGCGGCTGATGTACCGTGCGAACCTCGCCTGCCGTACGGCGATTCGCATTCTTAAGCCGATTAGCAACTTCCCGGCCGACAGTGAACGAGCGCTCTATGACGGGGTGCAACAAATCGACTGGTCCCGCTTCCTCGACACCGATCGTACGTTGGCGATCGATCCAGTCGTGTGGAGTTCGTTCTGCACGCACTCGCTCTTTGTGGCCCAACTCTCCAAGGACGCCATTGTCGACCAGTTCCGCGACCGCACCGGGCGGCGCCCGTCCGTCGACCGAAATGAACCGGACTTGCGGATCAATATTCACCTGGTCCAAAACGTCGCGACCATCTATCTCGACTCGTCCGGCGATTCGCTGCACCTGCGCGGCTATCGGGCGAGGACGGGCGAAGCGCCGCTCAGCGAAGTGCTGGCCGCCGGCATTTTGCGACTCACCGAATGGGACCGCCAGACGACGCTCGTCGATCCGATGTGCGGCTCGGGGACGTTTTGTATTGAAGCGGCGTTGCTGGCGAGAAACATTGTTCCCGGCGTGATCCGGCGGCGATTTGGATTCATGAGCTGGCAGGACTACGATCGGCCGTTGCATGACGCGGTGCTGGACGAACTGCGGCGCGGCGAGTTGCCGTCCCTGCCGTTTTCCATCGTCGGCTCGGACATTGACGCCGAGGTCGTCCCGATGGCGCAGCAAAACGCTCGGCGAGCAGGCGTCGCGGCCGACGTGCGATTCGAGACGGCCAATTTTGAATGTTGCCAGCCGCCGACGCCGACCGGCACGCTGGTGATGAACCCGCCCTACGACGAGCGGCTGAAGGTCGACCGGATCGCATCGCTCTATCGCCGCCTCGGCGACTCCTTCAAACAGCGTTTCGCGGGCTATACTGCCTGGGTCTTCACAGGAAACCTCGACGCGGCGAAGCAGATTGGCTTGCGTCCATCGCGCAAAGTTCGGCTGTTCAACGGCCCAATCGAATGCCGGCTGCTCCGGTTCGACCTGTACACCGGCAGCCGCCGAACGCCGTCAGACGTCACGCTGCCAGATTCTTCGGATGGCGAGTCCTGTGCATTTTCACAAGACGCGGCCGACGAGACTTCGCCAGAGGAGTCTTCGGCCGACCTAGCTGCTCGAGAGACGCCTGCACTCCCTTCGCAGACACAGGGCGCGCCACCCAGCGTTCCACCTAAATGGCGCGACCAAGCCACCATGTTCCGTAATCGACTCGACCGCATGGGAAAACATTGGCGAAAGTGGGCACGGCGGCAAGGAGTGACCTGCTTCCGCCTCTACGATCGCGATATCCCCGATGTGCCGCTGGTCATCGACTGGTACGACGGGCAACTTCACGTTTCCGAGTTTGTTCGCCCGCACGATCGCTCCGAAGCCGAGCATCGCGTCTGGCTCGACTTCATCGTGCGTACGGCCGCGGAGGCGATCGGCGTCGATCCGGACAGCCAAACCTTTCTCAAACGTCGCGAGCGACAGCGGGGCAAGGCGCAATACGAGCGTCAGGACAACGCCGGCGAAATGCTCAAAGTCCAGGAGGGAGGCCACCAGTTTCTGGTAAACCTGACCGACTACCTCGACACGGGCCTCTTCCTCGACCACCGCCAAACGCGAGCGATGGTCGAAGCCGACGCGGCCGGCAAACGATTCCTCAACCTTTTCGGGTACACCGGTTCGTTCTCGGTTTATGCCGCAGCCGGTGGCGCGGCGACAACGACAACGGTCGACCTCTCGAACACCTATCTCGATTGGGCCAGGCAGAACTTGCGGCTGAACGGCTTTTCCGGCCCCTCGCATCAGTTCGTCCGCGACGACGCCATGGCCTTCCTTCAGTACCGCGCTGCCCGCCGCGAGCTGCCGTTCGACTTGGCTGTGGTCGACCCGCCCACGTTCTCGAACAGCAAGAAACTAACCGACGTCTGGGACGTCCAGCAGCATCACGCCGAGCTGCTCAATCTCCTGCTGGAACAAATGACACCCGGCGGCAAAATCTATTTCTCCACGAACCTCCGCCGCTTCAAGCTGTACGAGGACACCCTCCGCCACGTCACCCTCCGCGAGATCACGACTCAAACGATCCCGCCCGACTTCCGCAACAAACGCATTCACCGTTGCTGGACGTTGGTGAAGGCCGGCGGAGAGCGCGGTCAGAACAACTCAGGATAGAAAAAGATGAGTAACTACAAATGACGAGCCCGATAGATTACACCGGGCACTGGACCACGACAGCGTCCTAGGTTGGCGTCGAATCTTCCTGAGTCCGCGTCCCACACTTCGGACAATCGATCAGGAACAGCGTCTTGATGAGAACCAGGTTCTCATTTCCGCTTGTCTGTTCGGGGAGGTATTCGGAAAGTTGCCGGACAAGATGGGCTGATTCACCGCACTGATTGCATGTGATTGTCGGCATGCGCGAATCCCATTCATTCGTTAAATAATTCGTCACAGGTCCAGAGGTACTGAAGCGCGCCAGCCGCCATGGCCAGCGTCAACCGTGCGCCAGCCGCCATGGCCGGCGTCAACTAGTGAAGAAGTGCAGTCTCGCTCGTCGCGATGATCAAATCGCGGATTGTCACCCGCCACCGCTAGGTCTTGTCTTGGGCGAGTTCCGTGCAGTGATTGTACGCAAAATGCACGACCCGCAAACCACCCGGCGGCAATGGACGACGCAGCATAATGTCGTCGGCCTACCCTGTGAAGCCACCGACCGTGTAGCCGACGTCGTCGCAGTCTCCGTCGTTGAAACTGACTCCCGCCACGTACCAGCCGTGTCCGCATGGTTGACACCAGCGAACGTAGCCTGTGACGGAAACTCCTTCGTCCTCGCCAAAGTGGATTCTTAGATTAACCGATCGGAGCCGCAAAGGCCAATTCGACAGCAGTCCGATTCCCCAGGCCGAGATATCGCGCGAAAATGCCGAAAAACTTACCGTTCCGTCTTGATCGCTGGCGACAGTCACTGGTTGAAAAAAGGGAAATCGCCCCCCCTGCCGCAAATCAGCTTGCAGTCCAGAACGCGCTTTTTCGACCAGGAGTCGGATTGCCGGCTCCTGCCCAATGCGTTCATCACATTTATTTATCGTCATCACATCTGCCCCTCCGAAAAAAATTGTGAATTTGCATAGATTCCGGCGTAGCGTCGCCACGAAAAAGTCCCGTCGAAACACTAGATCGCACAATGCTTACCCGCAAGCGCGGACCATGAGGAATTTGAGTGCCGCCAAAAAAACGGGGCATGGCAAATCGGATTGCAACGGAAAGTACGCTCCGAATCGGGGTTCGAATGGAAAATCACGCAACTTAATCGACCAGCAGCGATGATTCCTGCTAAGAAAACGGCATAGCACAATCCCATTTTAAAAATAGAAATGTAGGACCATCGTCGCATCGATTTTAGGAACGCCTGGCATGTTTATTGCCCCGAAAGAGGTCGTCCCGGCCTGCAGGTACCACACCCACATACCGCAAGCGGGTGCCGTCCGCATACGGTGACAATCCACCGATGCACCAAAACGGTGATGCTGCCACAGGGCGGATCGCTACCAGTCTATTCCCCCCAGAACATGAGGAGACTTTGGATGAGTTCTCTAAACATTCGAAACCTGTTCGCACGTAGCCACAGTCAACTTCGTCGCGCGCCGCGCCGGCGATCGAGGTTACTGGGGGTCGAGATGCTGGAAGCGAAGCGAGTACTGTCGTCAACGATCCTTGTCGACGATGACGGAGACGACTGCCGACATGCCGACTACAGTACGATTCAGGCAGCCGTAACAAATGCCGATGCGGGGGATAAGATCGTCGTTTGCGCTGGTACCTATCGAGAACAGGTAGTCATTGATGCCACGAAAAACGGGCTAGAACTTCGATCGAAAAAGCCACTGCGGGCAATCATCGAAGCACCACCTGACACGGCCACGGAGGCAATTGTTCATGTGGACGGCGCCGACGATGTCACCATTTCCGGATTCACGATTACTAGATCGATATCGACGAGCACTCCCGGCCCACGCACTGGGATTACTGTGAGTGGCGGCGGATCGGCCAAGATCGAGCGGAACCACATCACCGCAATTCGTGACGAACCGGTGAGTGGCGCTCAAAACGGAATTGGCATCCTCGTCGGCAACGGCACGACCGGCGAAGTGGGAACCGCCACGATTCTTCGGAATCTGATTGACGATTATCAGAAGGGGGGTATTGTGGTCGACGGACTCGATTCGCACGCGGAAATCGGGCATAACGAAGTAGTCGGTATTGGTACGACTTCTTTAACTGCTCAGAACGGCGTGCAGATCAGCCGCGGGGCCACTGCGGAAGTGCACCATAATGAGATTTCAGGAAACGACTATACCGAGCTAGATGCGGCTGCCACCGGCATACTGTTATTCGAAAGCGGCCCGACCACGGTGAGACACAACGAGCTGACAAAGAATAACATGGGCATCTATGTGGATTCCGTCGATGAGCCGACAGTCATTTCCCACAACGAAGCCTCGAAGAACACTGACTACGGCATTTACTTGTTTGGTTCTAGCAGTGTCCAAGTATCGCACAATACCGCCAACAAAAACGGCTTCGGGGGAATTCTGCTGGAAGATTCGGATGGGAATTTGGTTGCCGACAACCAATTCAATAAGAACGGCGAGGACGGCATCCTCTTGGTGCATTCGAGTAACAATACCATCAAGGACAATACTTCTGATCGCAATGGTCAAGACGGGATTCGCGTCGAAGGCACGTCGTCGGACAACCTGATCAAGTCCAATCGGGCACGGAATAACGACGAGCACGACTATCACGACGACACGTTTGGTGCCGGTACCGCAGGGACCGCGAACTTCTGGGAGAATAATACCGGCGAAACGGAAAACCGGGACGGTCTGATCAAACGTAAGCGCGGACACCACTAATAAGTCGCTACCACTTTCGCTCTCGCCAGGTGGATGCAACATCAGAGGTCGTTATGGAAACGGTTTCGGTAGAGACTGCCACCGCCAGCGCTCCCGCACGGCGGTGGCCGCTGTTCTTGGTCGGCATTCTGCTGTTCTTTCTTGGACCCGTCATTTATGCCGTCCAGGTTCAGGCAAAGCAGCTTGAGACGCCCTGGTACGCACTTGTGCTGGCCACAATCGGTGTTCTGCTCATGACGGCCTCGGTCTGGCAGCGCGGAGGCGTTTTGCGCACCGCAGGTTTGGTCCTGTTCGTTTTGGTCTGCGGGCTCGAATGGTACATGGTCCTCGTGACAGCCAAAACGCCTCTCTACACCGGGCCGGCTCAGCCCGGCCACAAGATCCCTGCATTTGCCACCGCCCTTTCCGACGGCCGGCCATTTACCAACGACGATCTTGAATCGGGCATTCCCACGGTCCTACTTTTCTTCCGAGGCCGCTGGTGAGGAATCTGTATGATCGAGCTCGGGGAGCTCGAAAGGCACCACGAACAGTTTGACAACCGGCGCGTCCGGCTGGTCGTGATCTCCAACGATGACCAAGCTACCGCTCGGGCCACTCGGGCCGACTTCCCGCATCTGGTTGTCGTTTCCGATGCCGACCAGGACATGGCCAAAGCCATACAAGTCATCCATTCTGGAGCCGGCCCCGTTGGCGACGACTCCAACGCACCCACCACGTTCCTCGTCGATGGAACGGGCCAGGTGCGCTGGTACTTCCGGCCGAATCGATTCATGGTACGTCTTTCACCCGCCGAACTGCTGGCGGAGGTTGACGACACCTGGCCGGGGAATCAGCGCACGTCAACGGAATGATGACGCGAGTGGTCAAGATTCGTTAGCATCCGCGAACGCTTACCGCGCCGAGATTGTTGCCTTACGGCGCGAGAGGACTCTTCGCCAGCTTGCCCTGCCACGAGAAGATATTGATGAGTGCCTGATTCATCATTCGTTCGCCGGCGCCGAATTCGACCCACGACACCGGAGCATCGGCGCCGTATCCCCCCTCGGAGACCGCTTCGATCGTGGGAAAGTACATGCTGTGGCCGTTGCAATAGCCGAAGAATAGCGTCTTGGCCGCGTACGACCGTTCCTTCAGCCGATTCGCGTGATTGCAAAAGAACTCGCCAGAACCGCCGACGAGGGCGAGCTCGCGGTTCAGCAGGACCGTGGTCAGCGCTGCCTGAACTTTATTATCTTCGAGTTCACCGGCGGCGGCGGCCGCCAGTTCGGGGAAAAAGGCAAAGCCAAACATCGACACCACCGCCGGGTTGCTGAAGTCGACCCTCGATTCAAATCGAAAGCGTTCATACTGTCCCTGGACGGAGGGTCGGGCAGGAACTTTTGTTTCACATCCTTTGGCGAGACGAATCACTTCCTCACCCAGCCGCCGACCGAACGATTCCATCCGGAACAACGACCCGATCATCTCCCGCTGCAGCTTCTTGACCTCGTCATCCCCGACCTTCAGTGTGGACTTGATCAAGGCGGCCTGCGCGGGATCGAGCGCTCCGTCAGCCAGGCGTGCATCATCACCCGGCAAATTGTCTTGCGGGCCCGACTGCACGCTGAGATCGCCGGAGGCACCTTGCATGAAGACGCAGTGGGTATTCAACGCGGCCTCCACGGTGTTCATCATCACGCCGGGATATTCCGCGGACCACCGTAGGTCACCGCCGTTCAATATGGTCGGATGAGCCGCGAAGTTGACGATCGTCACGAGCGGCTTCCCGGCGACATCGTCTAGCCGAATGACGGCCAGTTCGGTATCGCGCGGCTTCGGTTCACGCTTCGAATGCCGATTGCGATTCATGTCCACAGGGGCCGAAGCCCAGCCGATCCGCGCGTCCTGCAGCGACCCGGCAGCTTTGTTAATGACCTCGATCAACTTCTGCTCCAAGTCGCGGACATAGGCCACAGCGTCCTCATATTTGCCTTGTCCTTGATCGGGTGCGTCCTTGAGTTCCAAAACGGGACCGTGATGGGAGTGCGAGCCGCTCATCAGGATGTGGTCGACGCCCGAGACCCGCTTCACGGCCTCACGGATCCGCGAGAAATGCGGCTCTCCTAGCGATCGGCCGAGATCGAGTCCGACGATGGCCAACTTCGCATCCCCGGCCTCGATCACCACGGCCTTGGCATACAACGGATCGCGGGTCCCCTGCGAGAACAACGCATGGCGAGCACCGTATCCCCACATCGGCATCGGTTTGCCGGGAGTAATATCCACCTGCGCGAACCCCGCGCGAAATGGACCCTCGGCCAACGCCAGCGATGTGCCGAGCGGCGCGGCAAATAAGAAGAAAAGCATTATTCGCAGCGGCATTCGTGAACTCCTGGAACTTGTCGCATGAAATAAGTGATCAATCACGGCGACAGTGTAATCGCACGCGGCTGGGGCAGGCGACAGGAAAAAAATGGACAGGAAGATCTGGAGGACGAGGAATGAGTTCATCCGTTCGTTGTCTTATTTTCCTGTCCGTCATGTTCCTGTCGTCGCAGTTTTGCGATAATGCCGCCCAACATTCATTTGCGGCGAATTGCCGCGTAGGGAGTAACAAGTCATGAGTACCAGGTCAATGAAAATTGGATTTGCTCTGTGGCTGGCAACTGGACTAGCCGTTGTTAAGGATATCTCCGCCGCGACTAAAGTAGGGACCATCGAAGGAATTACCGAATATCGGTTGGAGAACGGCCTCCAAGTGCTGTTGTATCCCGATGAATCCAAGCCAACCGTCACGGTCAATCTGACAATCCTCGTCGGTTCGCGTCACGAAGGTTACGGCGAAACCGGAATGGCTCATTTGCTCGAGCACATGGTCTTCAAGGGAACGCCGGACCATCCCAATATTCCCAAAGTACTGCAGGAGCGCGGGGCGCGATTTAACGGCTCAACCTGGGTCGATCGCACGAACTACTACGAAACCTTGCCGGCGGAGGGAGACAACCTCGAGTTCGCATTGCGGCTGGAGTCAGACCGGATGGTGAATAGCTTCGTTCGCGCCGAGGATCTGTTTTCGGAAATGACCGTTGTCCGGAACGAGTTTGAACAGGGGGAGAATTCACCAAGCAGTCTATTGCAGGAGCGGATGATCGCGGTGGCGTTCGATTGGCACAATTACGGCAAGTCGACGATCGGCAATCGGAGTGACATCGAGCGCGTTCCGATCAGTAATCTACGTGCGTTTTATCAGAAACATTACCAGCCCGATAACGCGGTGCTAGTCGTGGCCGGCAAGTTCGAAGAGACTGCCGCGCTGAAATTGATCGAGGACACGTTCGGGCGGATTCCGAAACCCGCGCGAAAGCTTGATCGCACCTATACCGAAGAGCCGCCGCAAGACGGTGAGCGAACAGTGACGCTGCGTCGCGTCGGCGATCTAGGATTGGCCTCAGCCATTTATCATGCTCCGTCCGGCGCCCATCCCGATTCCGCGGCCTTGGAAGTGTTGGCCGGCGCATTGGATTCGCCCCCTTCCGGCAAGCTGTACAAAGCCCTGGTCGAAACCCGCAAAGCGTCGGCCGTATCCACCGTGTATTTCGCGTGGCACGATGCCGGGGTGTTTGGCGGTGACGCGGAGGTCAGCAAAACAGAACCGCTGGAACCCGTCCTCGCAACGCTCGTCGAAGTTCTCGAGTCGGTCGGACGGGACGGTTTGCCGAGCGAGGAAGTTGAGCGGGCCAAACAGCAAATCCTCAAGCGCCGCGAAATGGGTTCGTCGGAAACGAGTCGTGTCGCAGTGCAACTCAGCAATTGGGCAGCACAAGGTGACTGGCGGCTGTATTTCCTGCATCGCGATCGTGTAGAAAAAGTAACTACCGACGATGTAAAGCAAGTCGCCGCGAAGTATTTGCAGCGCAACAATCGGACTCTTGGTACCTTTTTGCCGAGCGAATCCTCGGGTCGCGTGACGATCCCGGAACGGCCCGATCCGGCGAAATTACTGGCCGGCTACACCGGGCGCGGTAATCAATCGAGTGGCGAAGACTTCAATCCCACGCCCCACAACATCGAATCGCGTGTCCAGCGCACCCAGGTCGCGCCGCATGTGCAGGTGGCTCTGCTTCCGAAAAAGACACGCGGTGAAGTTGTCCAGGTGACAATCACCTTGCGATATGGCGACCTGCAAAACCTTCGCGGATTCGAATCGGCGGCGGCTTTCTTGCCGACGTTGATGACCCGCGGCACCAAGCAGCTCACGCGGCAACAGCTTCAAGATGAACTCGACCGTCACCGCGCATCCCTGCGAGCGAGCGGCGATACTGGCGAAGCATCTTTCAGCATCGAAACAAAACGGTCGGAACTTGGTCCAGTTCTGGAACTGCTGCGAGCCGTCTTGCGCGAACCGACGCTGCCTGCGGACGAACTTGAAACGATGCGTCGTCAGCGCATTTCCGGTCTCGAAGAACAAATCAACGATCCGCAAGCACTGGCAACGATTCATGTTCGCCGTAGCGGTTCGCCGTACCCCGCGACGGATGTGCGATACATTCCGACCCTGCCGGAGCAGATTGCACGAGCCAAGGCCGTGAGTCGCGATCAGGTCCTACAACTGTATCAGGCGTTTCTCGGCGCTCGCGGCGAAGTCGCAGTGGTTGGAGATTTCGAACCGGAGCCGGCGTTGGAGGCTCTCCGCCAGATCTTTGCCGGTTGGGAGTCGAAGAATGCTTACGACCGGATTCCAAGGCAGGTTTTTGCAAACGTGCCCGGGGGACTGCAGCGAATCGACACGCCCGACAAGGCCAACGCGACCTACTTCGCCGGCTATGTCTTCGCGATGAAGGACACCGATCCGGATTACGCGGCGATGCTGCTCGGTAATTTCATTCTGGGAGGCGGTTCGCTTTCATCGCGACTCGGAGATCGGGTGCGGCAAAAGGACGGCCTATCCTACGGCGTTGGGGCGATGTTTGCAGCTGACTCGCTCGACCCGCGCGCGTCGATTTCGATGTTTGCGATCTGTAATCCGCAAAACATGCCCAAGGTTGTGGCGGCCATCCAGCAAGAATGCGAGCGCCTGCTCAAAGATGGCGTTTCCGCCGAGGAACTGGAACAGGCAAAAAATGGCTTCCTGCGGCAGTCGCAAGTGCGGCGCACCAGCGACCGCGCATTGGCCGGAATGCTATCCGACGGACTCTTTGTCGGACGTACGTTTGCGTATTACGAACAACTCGACGAGCAGATCAACAAACTCACCACCGAAGACGTCGCCGCCGCGCTGCGAAAGCACCTCGATGTTCAACGACTGATGATTGCTACAGCCGGCGATTTCAGCGGTGCTGTGGGAAAGTAAACGTGTTGGATACCGATAAGCTGTGTGCATTCGGATCCACTTTTGCTCGGAGATTGCACCATGAGATTTGTGTTTTTCGCGCCGTTTCGCTCGCTGCAACTTTCTTTGTTGGCCGTGTTGGCTGTGGCCGGAATCGCTAGTTTTTTCGTGCTCGCGACAAGCATGGCGGACGAGACATCGGTGCCAACAGCGTCCGCGATTCCTTCCCTTTCTCAACCGCATCCATTTGGTGTGCACGATATGCTGCGCATGGAGCGGCTGGGTGCCCCATCTCCTTCGCCCGATGGACGGTGGGTGGTATTCACCGTCAGGTCGTGGGACTCGGAGTCCAACAAGACGACGACCAACCTGTGGCTCGTGTCGGCCAACGGGTCGAATCTGCGGCAGCTCACCAGCGCGAAAGGGCAGGCGGACACGTCGCCGATTTGGGCGCCCGATAGCCGCACGATCGCGTTTGTCTCCGGCCGCGCCGGTTCCCGCCAAATCTGGACCATCGCAGTGGATGGAGGTGAAGCGACGCAGCTAACCGCGTTCTCCGTCGACGTCGACAATCTCCGTTGGAGCCCGAAAGGTTCCCAAATCGCATTCAGCGCGGAGGTGTATCCAGACGCCGACCTGGTCGCGACCGCGAAACGTGACAAGGCCAAGGCCGACGATCCGGTGAAGGCGATGAAATTTGAACGGCTGTTCATCCGTCATTGGGACTCATGGGAGGACGGAAAACGGAGCCATCTGTTTGTGTTGCCCGTGGAGTCGCGTGGCCCGATCGGCGGTTGGCGAGCGACCGGTGAGCCAATCGATCTGATGAAAGGTGTCGATGCCGACTGTCCTGTCAAACCGTTCGGCGGCCCGGAGGAGTTCGGCTGGTCCCCCGACGGCCGGGAAATCGCATACACCGCCCAGCTGGGTGACGACATTGCCTGGTCGACCGATTTGAATGTTTATG
>CAZFLF010000105.1:0-11336 GCA_964519825.1 uncultured Pirellulaceae bacterium
GCTATCCGTTACTTTCCGCAAGGCGACGTACGCAGCCGATCCGTCTTCACGTAATTCAACCCAACGCACTACACCCGACCAGCCTGTACCCGACCAGCCTGTACCCGACTGGGCCGCATCCGGCCGGGCCTCCTCGGATGGCAGACGGGGCCGGCAAACCGTCACCGCGTCCAACCGCAAACCCAAACTCACTCGACCAGCACAGCTCGCCAGGCGGCTCGTCATCGACCGCGGCAAGGCCAATCGCCCGAACTCCGTGACAAAACAGGTGGCGTCATTCTCCTGCTGCCACTCACCGTCAATAAAACTCGTCGCCGACCGTCCCATGAACTCCGCGACAAACCGGTTCCGTGGGGCGGCGTACACCTCACGTGCTGGCCCAATCTGCTGAATCTTTCCCTGGCCCAGTACCGCGATTCTGTGACCGAGTGCCAAGGCTTCCGTGTGGTCATGACTCACCAAAATCATCGTACCCGGGAATCGCTGGCGCGCTCGTTGGAACGCAATTCGCAATTCCTGTCGCAGCTTCATGTCGGCGTTCGCCACAGGCTCATCCAACAAAAAAGCCGCCGGTTGGCGGACTAATGCCCGACCCAGCGCGACACGTTGCCGCTCGCCGCCGGATAGCTGTCGGGGTAAGCGATTGAGCAAGGACTCGATGCCCAAAAGCTGCGCCGTATCTCGAACCCGATCCTGCAGGACCTGCTGATCCTCGTCGTCCAATTCCTCGTCGTCCGATCGTTGGCCCGCGCGCGGAGCACGGGGGTGGTTCGTAAGTCGTGACCAGATCCAGCCGAGGACACCTCCTTCATTCCGAGTACCGAATCTCAAATTCTGTTCCACCGTGAGGTGCGGATACAGCACTCCACTTTGAAACACCATTGCCACATCGCGGCGTCGTGGCGACCAATCATTGACGACTTGGCCACCAAGCAAAATCTCGCCCGCGGTGACACGCTCCAATCCCGCTATCAACCGCAGCAAAGTTGTTTTGCCGCTTCCATTTGGACCGAGCAGGACCAGCAACTCACCATCTTCAACTTGCAAGTCGACTTGATCGAGCACCGTGGTCGTTCCGGAAAAGACCTTCGATACCCGTCGCAATTCGACGCTTGTCATTTCATCAGCTTGCCTGTGCGCACCGCTTGCAAAGGAGCCAGCGACAAAGCCAGCCGATTCGCTCGAAATCCCTAATCTTTCTCAACTTAGCGGAATTCGCAAGCGGCTAAACATACCGGTGCTACTGGGAGGTGTCAAGGTTCGACCAGACCGGAAGTAAGTGATCAATCCGTAGACCGATCCTTACGTGAGAATCTCGCGTACGAGATCCCCCGAGACATCCGTTAAGCGGAAGTAGCGACCTTGAAAACGGAACGTGAGTCGCCTGTGATCCATGCCAAGGCAGTGTAGCAACGTGGCGTGAAGATCGTGGACTCCGACTGGCCGATCGACGATGTTGTAACCAAATTCATCAGTTGATCCGAGCGTCAGCCCTGGTCGAATCCCGCCTCCGGCCAACCAAATCGTGAAGCATCGGGGATGATGGTCGCGGCCGTAGTTTTCGGGCGTTAGCTTCTCCTGGCAGTAAACCGTCCGCCCAAACTCCCCCCCCCAAATCACGAGCGTATCGTCGAGCATGCCCCGCTGCTTCAAGTCGGCGATGAGTGCGGCGGACGGTTGATCCGTGTCGTGACACTGTCCGGTCAACTGCTGTGGCAGATCGCGATGCTGATCCCAGCCACGATGAAAGAGCTGAATGAATCGTACGCCTCGCTCGGCAAGCCGCCGCGCCAGAAGGCAGTTGGCGGCGAAGGTGCCAGGAGTCCGCGAGTCCGGCCCGTACTGATCAAAGATATGAGCCGGTTCGCCTGAAACGTCGACCAGTTCCGGCACCGACGATTGCATGCGAAAAGCCAGCTCATATTGCGCGATTCGCGTCGCGATTTCGGGGTCGGCTACCGTGGTTTGCCGCATTTCGTTGAGTTGACGCAAGTCATCGAGCATCCGACGCCGATCCGCTGCGGCAAATCCTGGTGGATTCGCCAGGTACAACACTGGGTCGGCCGCCGCGCGAAACTTCACACCCTGATGCTGCGCCGGCAGGAAGCCGCTCCCCCACAGCCGGTCATACAGCGGTTGGTCGTTGCGACGCCCCGTACCCAACGAGACCATGACGACAAACGCTGGCAAGTCTCCACACTCGCTGCCCAATCCGTACGACATCCACGATCCGAAACTCGGTCGCCCCGACTGCTCGGTCCCCGTCATGAAGAAGGTGACCGCCGGATCATGGTTGATGGCATTCGTATGCATTGAACGGATGAAGCAGACGTCGTCAACGATTTTGGCGGTGTGCGGCAACAATTCGCTGAGCCATGCGCCGCTCTGACCGTGCTGGGAGAACTTGAATTTCGATGGAGCGATCGGATGAGTGGCCTGATTCGCCGTCATGCCAGTTAACCGCTGGCCGCGCCGGATCGATTCCGGCAACTCGTCACCGAATCGCCGCGCGAGGTCCGGCTTGGGATCGAACAAATCCAAATGGGAAGGGGCGCCGGACTGGAACAGATAGATCACGCGCCGCGCTCGCGGAGCAAAATGGGGCACAAGGCCTATGCCGCTGCTGCCAGTGGTCGGCGCACCCTGTGTGGAATCTGCGCCGAGCAGCGTAGCCAAGGCGGCGACTCCCACACTCCCACAGGTGCGCGTCAGCAACTGGCGACGGTCGAGGGGGACGGAGTCATGATTTGGCAGGACCATGACACCAAACTAGATTCCCACGCCCAGGACTGCAACCAGCAACACGGATCTGGAGAATGTCTCACGCAAAGGCGCTAAGGCGCAAAGGAGGAACGGTTGCTCGCAGCCATGCTCTTTGCGTCTTTGCGCCTTCGCGTGAGCCCTCTTCGATAGTTCGCAAACCTATCTACTTCTTCCCTTCCGCCGACACGGTTTGTTTCGCACCACCGAGTCGGCCGTCGTAGTGGCCATCCGCCATGATCCGGAATTTGGTTTCGGTGTCGGGCAGGTCGAACTCAATGGTCGCTCGTCCCTGTTCGTCGGTGATGACCAGCGGGTTCCAAAATACCGACTCGGTGAAATCATTTGCCGAGCGACCGGCCTTGTCTTTAGCTCGGACGGCCGCGTATCGCCGCACAACGAACCGATCATTGAGCTTTTCTTTCGACTCCACCGATTCCTGATAGAGGCGAGTGGGAGCCGAGAATCCGGGTTCGCTCCCTCGATCAAGCTTCGGGGAACCAGCGGATTCCGTCGCCATACCACCCAGCCCACCGCCGCGCAGATTCTTGGCACCCATCCCCTTGTAGTTGAATCTAGTGTCCGCAGCTGATTTCTTCGACAACTCTGGTTCTTTAGGCGTAGGTCGACTGACCGATCGACGCCACAAGCCTTTGTTGTCAGAGACTTGCGGCTCTGCCCGTTCAGGCTTCAATGCCGGAGCTCCACCAGGACTGGGTAGGCCCCCTCCCATTCCTGCCGCAGCCTTCGGCGCAAGCAGCTTCACTGCTCGCGCCGCACTGGCTGGGGCGGGAGCAGGCGCTGGAGCTGGGTCGAGCGGCGCCGCTAATATGGGAGCTGGAGCTGGTGTGGGAGCTGGAGCTGGTGTGGGAGCTGGCGCTGCTGCGGGAGCTGGCGCCGGCATCGGAACTGTTGCTGATTTGGGAGCTAACTCGGGCGTTTGAACTGGTGCTGCGGACATTGGAACCAGCTCGACAGGACTCGGGTTGTCCGCCAGTTCCTGCAAAACCTTTTGCCGCCTGATTTCCTCTTGCCGAGCACCCATTCCCTCCGCCTCGAAGGCATCAGTGAAGTCCGATACCGACGGAGACACCCGCGATTCACCTTCGTTCAGCGGCTTGTCCGCTTGTTGCTTGGTGGCCACGCTATCGGGAAGTGACTGCGAATTTCCTGTCAATGCGATTACCACCAGCGACAACAAAAACAGGCAAACAACAACCGTCCCGCTGGTAAACATTGTCTTTCGCGTCGGATGTCGGCGGATCACTGCGGAAGCACTGCCGATCAACAGCAATCCGATGCACCAGGCCACGATGACACTGCGAGAAGTCCGATGCGGAACAGCATTCACCGGTACCGGGTTCCTCGCCAGGACCGTCGTCGAGGTTTCTTCCAATGATTCCACCTCCGATCGGTTGTCAAACCTGCGGGGAGCATCCTCTGTTCCGTCAGCCACCAGGCCGAATTCAACGGCGGCTCCGGCGCTGACACCTTCCGCCAATTTTTTGCTGAAAGCGCCGTCATCGAACTCACCGCCGCGTCCAAATGCCAATCTCTCACGCGAATAACCGCCCACTCCTGCCATTCGGCTGACCGGAATCCGATCGAACCGTCGCCAGCCTTGCGTGCCGAGCAATAGATCGAGCGCGACCGCCGCCGCAGGGTCAGCCGACAAATAGAAATTGGCGTCTTCCAGCTTCTCGGCGCGATCCACGTCCCCCAGCAGCAGGAATTGCGTGGTCATCCGCGGCGCGGGACGACCGGCAAGTTCCAGAATCGTTTCATCGACCGCGGAAATCCCCAGCACCGCGGAAACAGGTTTTCCCAACTCATCGGTCGCGACAACTTGACCTCTGACCGTCTCGCCCGCCGCATACTTTGACAATAGACCGGTCAACTGCAAATCGAGCTTCTTCTGCGGACGACGATACACGAGACGTTCGGCCAGCGGCTCCGGCGGTTGCTTTGAATAATCGAAAACAGTCACGCGCAGCACGCCGGCGGCCTCGGCGATGACCGGCAAGTCCACGGCACAGATCCCATCGACGAAGTCCGACGCGGTACCTGTTTGGTGTCCGACCGTGGCGCCGCGGCAGTACGCGACCAGTGCAAACTCGGTCGGCGGCTGGTGCGATCGCACAGTCAAATGGATCGGCAAGTCTCCGTCGAATACGCCCGCTCCGGCATCCAGCACGAGGCGGCTCTGCTCAACGACGGGAGGCAGCATGGGCTGCGATTTAATCATGGGGGGATCGTCAATCACCAGCGCATAAGTCGCTCCAATTTCCGGCGTGAAACGAAACGTGCCACGCCCGTCGTGTTGCGTCGCCACTGGGGAAACCACGCGTTCGGCGGCATCCACGACTCGTCCACGAACCACGACCGCCCGCTCGTCGAAATCATGGCAATGGAAGTAGACGCGATTTTCGACATTCGCGGTCAAGTCGCCTCCCTCGGGATAAAAGTCGACCTGCACCTGGTCAGCTTGCAATGGGATGTCCTTCCAGATGACGTCTTGTTGTCCGGCCTGAACCCCGAGTTCCCCTTCGCTCGAAGCAATCTGCGCAGGCAATCCAAAACCAACGACCGCCTTTCCGGCGGCATCGGTCGCAACTTCAGCAGCCGGAATTTCCACTTGTCGACCATCGACGAACGCGCGCAGGTTCAACTTCACGTCACTTGCCGGCTGGCCGCCGGGCGTCCGCACCACCAGGTTTCCTTGCGCTTGTGCGCCGGCGGCGTACCAACTGTTTTCCCAATTCACATCAATGTCGTACTGTCGTGGAGTCGGTTTTTGGACGGCAAAATCCTGCTGCACGTCCGGGAAAGCACGTTCCGGGCTGCGCGCGATCAGCGTGTACCGGCCAGGCGCAGCATCCGCAGTCAAGGGGAGCTCGCCGTTGCCGACGCCGCGTTCGGTCGTTCCGGCCAACTTCGAACCTGCGATTTCCTGTCCCGCCGGATCCGTTATCTGGTACTCGACGGTCACATCACGGTCCGCTTTCAGCCCGAACCTCGACAACGTGACCGAACGGTATCGCACGACATCGCCCGGGCGATAACGCGGCTTGTCGATGCTGAGATGCGTCGAATACTGTGTTTCTGGTGCGGACAGTTCTACTTGCAGTCCGCGCATGGAACCCGCCGCGTCTGCCACTTTCAACTTGCCGGCATCGACAGCGGCCATACCCGGCAATTCAACCTGCGCTCGACCGCTTTTATCCGTCTTCACGTCCTGAAAGTAAAAGTCGGTGCCGTCCGGGCTCTCGAGCCGTAGCTGCAAGTCCGCCGACTGTGGCGTTCCGTCCGCAGCCATGGTCGAAAGGGTAATCGGGTTCTTCGCCTCACGGCTGAACTTCGCCGGCGCGTCGACTTCGATGAAGAGTGCTTGTGGTTTTGAATCGGTCCACGTGTTTTCCGCAACTTCGCGCGAAACCGGAATCGCAGCCCGCCAAGTCGTCCAACCTAGTAGTCCGATCAGCAAGGTCGCCGCAATTCCCAGACTCCAGTTGGCGCCCCGTTTGATTCGGACTGAAGGACGCGCCCACCGATTTGGCAGAGGGACGGCGGCGAGCGGTGGATACGCTTCCCCACCACCTGGTATTCGCAATTTGATCCGCGGCGCTTCAATCCTGGCGGCTCGAGCCACCAAAGACAACTGAGAGCGGACACGATCGTGGCGCCGAGTAACCTCGGGATCGCCGGCGATTTGCTTGCGCAGCGCCGCCGCGTCCTCGTCGGACAACAGCCCGTACTCCAGCTCCCACAATCGTTGTTCCAATTCGTCGTGTGTCATGACCCTAGCCGTTCAGTTTACGACTCCACGAATGTTTCGCAGCCAATTTACGCGTCAGCCAACGCCGCGCGCAGTTTGTGGATCGCCAATCGCATCCGCGTCTTGACCGTGCCCAAGGGAAGCCCGGCCGCGACCGCGATCTCCTCGTAGCTTAATCCGCCATTCTGTCTTAACAGGAACACCTCCTGTTCCTCGGTGCGCAGTCCGCGCAGCGCCCCGCGCAACAGTTCCAACTGTTCACGTTGTTCTACCTCCGTGTGTGGGTTGTGGTCGCGCCCCACTAACATGTTCTCGTCTTCCGGCAAGGATTGACGTTTGCGTCGCCAGGCGGTTTGCCGCACGTCGCGCCCGGTATTGAGCGCAATGCGAAAGATCCACGCTTTAACGTTCTGGACCTGAGGCAATTCGGCGCGATGCCGCCAGCATTTCAGAAATGCTTCCTGCAACGCGTCGCGAGCGTCCTCAATGTTTCCCACTAAGTAATACAAAGTGCCGAGTAACTCAGGCTGAAACCGCGCAAAGGAATCCTCCAACAAGCCAACATCATCAGCTTGCCGCGCGGGTTCCGCCTTACGAGCGACCTCGGTCACGTGAACGCCTCTTCAGCAGATAAGACGATTCAGGCGGTTTTGAAGTTCTCTCTCCTCACCAACTCCAACAACCAGCACATGTTGTAGCAAAAAATTGAGAGACGGAGAGGTGGAGGGAGGGGGAGATGATGGGATGACGGGATGAGGAGTGGGCGGGAAGGAAAAAGGCTCCTCATCCCCTCATCCCCTCATCTCCTCATCCCCTCATCTCCTCATCCCCTCATCTCCCCCTCTCCGCCTCCTCCCGGCGCGCTGCTCGTTGATCCATAATGTGGCCGAACCAAATCCGGAGACGACCGCGTGTGGCCTGACGAGGACCAAACAAGCGAACTGCTGGCAGGCGCCAAAGCTGGGGACGGCGACGCGGTCAACCGCCTGTTGGAACGCCATCGCCAGGCCGTCCATCGTATGGTGCAGTTGCGGTTGGACCAGAAAATTCGGCGCCGAGTCGACGTGAGTGACGTCGTTCAGGACGTGTTTGTCGAGGCCAGTCGGCGACTGCGCGATTATCTGCAAGATCCCAGGATGCCGTTTCACCTCTGGCTGCGCCACATCGCTCAGGACCGCATCATCGACGCGCACCGCCGGCATCGGGTGTCGGCGAAGCGCAGCGTGGATCAAGAACGGGCGTTGTTCGCCCCGGCTGCGGGTGATCGCTCGTCGATGGATCTCGCCGCCCAGTTGTGCGATGGCGAGCTGACTCCGGCCGCTGCAGCGACCCAGCGCGAGATGGCTCTCCGGGTTGAAGCTGCGATCGCCAAGCTGGACGACCAAGACTGCGAGGTCGTCGTGATGCGACACTACGAGCAATTATCAAATCAGGAAGTTGCCTTGGCGTTGGGCTTGACCGAACCTGCGTCCAGTATGCGTTACCTGCGTGCGATCCGCCGGTTGCGAAAACTGCTCGATGGCGAGTAAAGTTCGCGGTTCACACTTTGGAGTGCTGCTACTTGTCGCAGCTTTGGGATTTTGGAATTATTCGTGGGTGTGTACAGCAGGATTGCATGCAAAAAAACTCCGTCGGCAGCGCCCGCCGAAACTCCTGAAAAAATCCTAAAGCGGTGATGAATCCCCGCACTCCAAAACTGGAACCAGGAAACAAGTCATGACCCATCTGTTTTTTGCTGCTTCCCTGGCATTATTCGCCGTGAATGCTCCGATCGATGCCGACATCGTTGTCACGAACGCCACGATTCATGATGGTTCCGGCCAGCCGGCTCAACTCGGCGACGTCGCACTGCGCGGTGACCGGATCGTGGCGGTCGGCAAGTTTGAAACAGCGGGCAATCCTCGCATGATCGACGGGACCGGACTGGTTATCGCGCCCGGCTTTATCGACTTGCACAATCACAGCGACGAACCGATCACTCAGCCGGCGACTTGCGGGAATCGAAATTTTCTGCTGCAGGGGTGCACAACCATCGTCACTGGGAATTGCGGCGGGGGACGGGTCGATGTCGGTGACTACCTGCGACAGATTGATGAACAGGAAGGGGCCGGCACGAATGTCGCGCACCTCGTGCCGCACGGAAGTGTGAGGCAACGGGCAATGGGTGGCGACAAGCGGCCGCCGACCCCCGATGAATTGAACAAGATGCGTCAACTGATCGGGCAGGGAATGCGCGACGGAGCATTCGGCATGTCTACGGGTCTGATCTACACTCCCGGTTCGTTTGCCGCCACCGCGGAACTCGTCGAACTGGCCAAGGTCGTCGCTGAGCACGGCGGCCTTTATGCTTCCCACATGCGCAATGAGGGTACGAATCTGCTCGACTCGATCACCGAGACTTTGACGATCGGAAGGGAAGCGAACTTGCCGGTGCACATTTCACACTTCAAGGTCTCGGGGCGCAACGCGTGGGGACTAGCGCCGGATGCGATCCGGGCTGTCGCGACTGCCCGCGAGAAAGGGGATCGCATCACTGCCGATCAGTATCCGTACATCGCCAGCAGCACGTCGCTCGCCGCGATGGTGATGCCCGAGGAAGTCCGCAGCAAAAAGCAACTTGAATCCGCGCTCGCCGATCCCGCCGCGAGCGCCAAACTTCGCGCGGGGCTCGAGGTCTCACTGGCTGCGCGTGAAGGCGGCAAGACGTTGGTCGTTGCGAAGTACAAACCGAACGAAGCCTGGCAGGGGAAAAACCTCGCGGCGCTGGCTGAACAGCAAGGAAAGTCCGTGGTCGACCTGGTGCTAGACATCGAACAACATGGCGGCGCGAAAATGGTTAGCTTCGGCATGAGCGAAGACGAAGTGCGATTGATCATGCAGCAATCCTTTGTGGCCACGGCCAGCGACGGCAGCGCGATGAATCCGGATGACACTGTTCCTCACCCGCGCAGCTATGGCACGTTTCCGCGTAAGATTGGTCGGTATGCCATCGACGGCAAATTCATCTCTCTGGAGCAAGCGATCCGCAGCTCGTCCGGCCTTCCGGCCGATATACTCGGTCTTCAGGATCGTGGTTACATCCGGCCGAACTATCTTGCCGACCTCGTCGTGTTTGATCCGGCCGCCTTTCGCGACGTCGCCACCTACGAACAGCCGCACCAATATGCCACGGGAGCGCGCTACGTGTTCGTCAACGGACAACTCGCGGTTGAAAACGGCCTCGCCACCAACAAACTCGCCGGCCGCGCGTTGCGGCATCGCTCCTCGCAATCAACACCATGAAAATCATCAAAATCGAGACGCTCGTCTGTCACGCGCGGATGAGGAACTGGATTTTCGTCAAAGTCGTAACTGACCAGCCCGGGTTACACGGCTGGGGAGAAGCGACCTTGGAATGGCACACGCGCGGCGTGGTCGGCGCGATTGAGGACATCGCCGAGCTGGTCGTCGGCGAAGACCCGACTCGTATCGAACATTTATGGCAGATGATGTATCGCCAGCATTTCTGGCACGGCAATGGGATCGTGCGAGCGACCGCGATCGCGGGGATCGACATCGCCCTGTGGGACATCGCGGGCAGAATTGCGGGCATTCCCTGTTCGCGTTTGTGGGGCGGACCAGTCCGCGATTACGTACGGACTTACTGCCATCTCGGCGGCGGACGCATGGAAGACTTCTACGAAACCCCTGTCGAGAATGCCCAACGGTTCGGTGAGTTGGCCCAAGAAGCCGTCGCGGAGGGTTTCACGGCCATCAAATGCATGGCCGTCCCTTCGACAATGCCGATCGAAGGGCTGCGCCCGATCAAAGCAGCCACGGCCGCGGTGGAAGCGATGCGGAACGCCGTCGGTGACGATATTGACATCATGGTCGACTGCCATGCGCGTCCCTCGCCAGCAATGGGACTAAAGTTCGGTCAGGCGCTGGAACCATTTGGGCTCTATTTCTTCGAGGAACCCTGCTGGCCCGAGTCGCTCGACGGTCTCGCCATGATCAACGCCGCCTTGACGACGCCGGTGGCGACCGGTGAACGCATCACCGACTTAGCGACCTTCCGCGATTTGTTTGCCAAGCGGGGCTGCGAGATTTGTCAGCTCGACATCACCCATTGCGGCGGCTTTTCCAACGCCCGCCGCATCGCCGCGCTGGCCGACGCGTATCGCATCGCTCTCGCGCCGCATAATCCTCAAGGCCCCGTCAGTACCGCCGCCTCGTTGGAATTTGGCTTCTCGCAGCCGAGCTACATCATCTGTGAGACCGTGCACAACGATGTCCCCTGGCGTGCGGACGTCGTTCAAGAGGGTTTTACAGTCCAGCGTGCTGGCCGCCTCGTACGTCCCAATGCGAAACCTGGATTGGGTATCGAAATCAACGAAGCCGAAGTGCGGAAACACCCGTTTCAACAGGAACAGTTGCAACGAGTTTTTTACCCGGACGGCAGTGTCGGCGACTGGTGAAGAATGAGCGAATGACCAAATCCCAATGACCAATGACCAAAAAACCAATGACCAAAAATCTTCAGGGCGTTTTGCCGATCGTTCACACTCCGTTCCTCGACAACGGCGAGATCGACTATGCGACGTTGCAGGGCGAGGTCGATTGGGCGTATGCGCAGGGAGCCGATGGCCTAGGAACCGGCATGGTTTCGGAGTTGTTGCGGTTGACCGCGGCGGAGCGTGTCGAGCTGACGCACAAGTTGGCGGAGTTTAATCGCGGGCGCGGCGCGCTGTTCATGAGCGTCGGAGCAGAAAGCACGAAGCAGGCCTTGGAGTATGCCCGCGCGGCGGAGCGCGCTGGCTGC
>CAZFLF010000106.1:0-11151 GCA_964519825.1 uncultured Pirellulaceae bacterium
CTTCTCTGATAACCAGTTGACTCGTTTAACCGCAAGCGTGCCTTTGGAGTGCGGTGGCTTGACGCCGCTTTGGATCGCGCATAGCTGGATGCCTATTTCAACGAAAGCGGCGTCAAGCCACCGCACTCCAAATTGCTCGATACGCGCACGCCTGCGGCTTGCGGTTAAACGATGATGCGAGGCGCTACCGCGAACCGCCAGCTCCATGTTTCTTGGGTTTGGTCAACACTTTCGCGCAGCGTTTACAGCGTTTTCGCTGGTTATTCACCAGGGCGTTGCATTTCGGACAGCGGCGGTTCCTCAGTTTCATCACGTACTTGGTACGAGGGCGCGTCATTGAGAATTTCCTTTCGTCGTAAATCCACCCGGCTGGTCAGCGAGGGAGCAACATCGCTCGGACCGCACCGACAGCTTGGATCGGGATTGAACGGTGAGTTGAGGGTCAGAGATTCTCAACGATTTCCCGCTTAGGAACAAGGCGAGTGCCGCGCTGGCGATCGACGTTGCAGGCGTTTAGCCAGCGGGTGCGGAGCAAGTTCTCGACATCTTCGCCCACCTTGGAGCGGCCGCCGACGTTGGGAATCTTTCCACCGGCGCGATGAGCATGTCCGCCACCTCCGCCGATGCCGTCCAACGTGGTTTGCAGCAGCTTCGCGGCATGCTCACAGTTCTTTTGCGTGCGAACGGACAAGAGTAGGTCATTATTGATCACCGCGCCGCACAAAACTCGACGAACTCCCTGACAGCGAATCAGCATGTCGGCCACTTCGCCGACGATTTCCGCGCCACTGGCCCGGGGCAATAAACAGAATGCGGCGTCGTCGTATAAGAAGGTGCTCTGCATCGCGAGGACCAAATCGCCGTAATAATCGCGAGTGAGCGGGGCGTTCTCGATTTCAGCCAGCAGCGACGGCTCAGAGCGGGACGTCAACCAGACAATTGCGGACCGGTCGAGGCGTGAGTGATGCGTTTCGCTTCCGCAGGTTTCCGTGCGAATCGCGTACAGCAGAGCGGAGGCGAGTTTCGGACCCGGCTCGATATGCTGTTCGCGCAGATAACTCACCGCGATACTCGCCGATGCCGCGGCGTTCTGTCGGATGTCTTTGAACGGCAACCGCGCGCCGCGTGTGCCGTTTAGATGGTGATCGATCACGGCCACCGGATGAATTCCCTCGCGAGTCAACACGTGGTTGGTCGTTCCCAATCCACAATCCACCAGCACCGACGCCGTGCCTGGCTCGTCGCGAACTTCGTCGACCAGCTCCAGCGGCGGCTGCAGCAGTTCCACCATGTGCCGGTTCTCAGCTCGAACGATTCCACCCCCCGCAATCAATCGCGCTGGGCAGCCGAGCCGTTCCTCAATCAGCGCCAAAATCGCCCATCCGGTGGCAATCGCGTCCGGATCAGGGTTGTCGTGCATCACGACCAAGCATTGCTGATATTGAGAGAGAACCGAGAGCAGACGATCAGACTTCGTCGTGCCGACAGAATTAAGTTGGGGCATCTCACCTGGAGTCCATCGATAACGCGAGCCCCGTAGCGGGCCGCAAGCAATCACGAGTTTCATGATAACGGCGGATGCAAAAATAAGAAGCTCCCAGCTCGGACTGCAGGGAGAATTGCAGCATAAGTTGTTGGCACAAAGCAACTTGAAGGAGCAATAGTCACTCGTAGTATAAACCGGATAAGAGCCAAAGTGACCACTCCGACGGATGCATGAATCGCCGCGGTCGCTCAGGGTGTCAATTCGATCTTGGCATTCGGGCGAGCTTGATCGGCGGCCCAATTGAACAGGTATTCGGTGACGGCTTGTTCCAGTTCCTTGCGAACATCCGACCACCGCTGCTGGCCCGGCTTGATCTCCAGGCAACGAATGAGGTGGAATCCGAAAGTCGTTTCCACCGGCTCGCTGACTTGATTGACCTCCAATGCGAACGCGGCTCGCGAGAATGCCTCAGGCATCGGCTCGCGCCGGGAAATCAAGCCGATATCTCCACCTGCATCCCGGCTGGCACCGGAGGAGTACCGTTTGGCCGCCTCGCTAAAAGTGAGTTGTTCCGCGCGTATTTGAGCGAGAATCTCGTTGGCCTTGTTCCGCGCGGCGAGCCGAGCCGCCGAGTCGGCGCCTTCATCAACCGGGAACAGGATATGGGCAACGCGTAGTTCGGTGCCGTCGAAATCACGCCGATGCTTTTCGAAGTAACGTTGCAGGTTGGTATCGCTGAGATATTTCTCGAGCAGACGTCCCCAGCCAATCTGCCAGGCCAATGATCGCCGCAGGCCGGACTCGTCCAATTGTCGGGCCTGGAGATAGTCGTCCAGCGATTCTTCGCGTTGGGCAAGTTGCTTTTTCAGCCGGTCGATCGCCAGATCGACATCCGCCGGACTTGCGGACTGCTGTGTGCCGCGGAGATAACGCAAGACAAGCTGTCGGCGAATAAGTTGTTCCGTGGTCTGGCTGCGTAGAGCTGCTTGAGCCCGCGAGTCGATCGTGCGATTGGGGAAGGCGAGCGCGATTTCGCGATCGACGTCCGCGACTGTAATCGCTGCACCATCGACATGGGCGACCGCATGCGCGGAAGTATCCTCCGCGCGCGGCTCTGCCATTTGTAGCGCCGCGGCCGCGAGGAACAGGAGCCCAATCCTTCGACGAAATCGCACATTCACGGCAACTCAATGTCCTTCAACTCATATTCAACTGGGAGTTGCAACATCGAGGCGGGAGTTTGGTAGACGAACTTGCAGCCCTTGGGGCCGTTGGGCAAATCGAACAACATGACGATGCCGATTTCGTTTTCATCGCGTCCCCCTTCGTTCGCACCAAGACTTTCGAGACGTTCTCCCTTCTTGTTCAGAATGTAGGCCGGATTTGCGTAGACCCAGCCGCGATGCGATTCGAGGGCGTTGGCTGCTTCGTCGTAACGGACCCTCACGCGGACCTCGTACAGATCGCCATTCTGCCGGACCCGTTCCAAAATGACGGCCACTCCAGCCCGCTGTTGTTCCGCGTCGCGAGCCGTTTCGAGTTCGCTGAACTCAAATGATTCCAATCGACCGGGGACCAGGGCCGTCAGAGTTCCTTTGAGCGATGCGATTTTGCTGACACCTCGGGTCGGGAGGTCGAGCGGGATCCCGAGCTCAACAGCCGACATACCGGTCTCGGCGGTCGCGTTTAGCACTTGCTGGGATTCCTCGGCGCGAATCGTCAGCGACTTTCCCTGGTCGTCGACCGCCGTAATTTTGTCGATCGGCTGACGGAGCGAGATCGGAGTGATGCGCGGCTCCCAGCCGACCTCCAACGTCAATCGCATGCCATTCGCAGTCGGGTTGCGCAAATCGCGGCGGGCTTCCACTCGGATTGGCTCGAAACGAAAGACGCCGCTATAAGTCGCCCGACCGGCACGCGATTGCATCCCCTCTCCTCTCGCCACCAATACCAACGTATTGGCTTCCCCGCCGTAGGCGTTGACGTCGAGATTGGCCTGATCAAGCAACTGGTCGAACGCAGGCCAAAACGGCGTCTTGTCAAAGGCTGTTTTGACATTTGCGGTTCGGCGTTCGTACCCCATCGCCTTGTTACCAGTCTGCTTGGTGATCGCTTGGATGGCGTCGGCCAGCGACATTTCACCGCTGAGAGTGACGAATGTTGATTTGGAGCTTGCGTCCGACAGCGCCGTCTCTAGCAGCTTGCGGACCCGTCCGAGACGCTCCTTGGTTTCCGCCGGCGTGCGGGGCGTAATGGTTGGCAGCAACGGCAACACGTCCGGACCGCGTTCGGCCAGCAGCTTTTCCGCGGCGTCCCGTTTCGCCTGCGACGGGTCATCGAGCTGCTGAACGAGGCGCCGTACCTCGGCCGCCAGGTCCACTGTCGGAACTGCCGACGCCGCCGGAGGTGCGTTTTGTGATACGAGAGACATGCTGACGAGTAACAACGAGGAAAGCACGCTTGTCTCCTTTTCTCAACAACCATTGCCCCAAGACCTCACGCCGCAACGGTACACCTTATAGCGCGGCAGGTGAACCCATCGTACCGGGACAACCCGGCCACTGTCCATTTCCAATCAACACTCCTCCCGAAGGCTAACGTTGGAGGGCGCACGCCTTAACCTTTTAGAGGGCCCTTGTTTCCAGCCGTCGGTCGCTGGTTTTTGCCAGGGTTAGACTCAAGTCCGCGGATAATTGACGTAGGTTTACATTGGCCTGGCGTCCGCAACGTCTCATCTAGCGTTCTTGTCTGTGAGATTTCTACGGGGAATCAGCAATGAACTGCCGCATTGATTGGATTGCGCCTCTTGTATTGTTGGCCTCGTCGCCGAACTGGGTTGGAGCAGAGAATACTCCCTTCACGGTCGAACTGGAGCTTTCCGGAAAGCGAGTCGAGGGAACTCCGCTAGCGTGGTCGAAATCGGACGTGTTCTTATTGGCGCGCGATGGCAATTTGCTGAACTTCCACCCGAATGAAGCGAAGAATTATCGCAAGACATCCGACCATTTCGTCAGCTTCACCCCGAACGACATGCGGTCCCAACTCAAATCGGAGTATGGGCGCGAGTTCGATGTGTCGTCCACCGGACATTATCTCGTGGTTCACCCTCGTGGCGAACGCGATACGTGGGCCAAACGGTTCGAAGAACTCTACCGGTCGTATATGCGGTATTTCACCGCGCGGGGATTCGAGCCGAGGCGGCCGTTGTTCCCACTCGTTGCGGTCGTATTTCATAACCAACAGGAGTTCCAGCGTTTTGCCCAACAGACTGGCGCGAAGTTGATCCCGGGGACCTTGGGGTACTATTCGCCCCAATCCAACCGCATCCTGTTGTACGACGTTACGGCGGGGAATCCGGACAACCCAAACTGGCAAATCAACGCGGAGACGATTGTCCACGAGGCGATTCACCAAATGGCTTTCAATTCGGGCGTGCACAGCCGTTATGCGATGCCGCCGCGGTGGGTGGCCGAAGGACTCGGGACGCTGTTCGAGGCTCGCGGTGTGTCAAATTCCGATCGTTTCGCTAAACAGAGCGAGCGGATCAACCAGTATCGGTTCCAAGACTTCAAAAAGTACGTCGCTCAACGGCGCGCGACCGGTGCTCTGGCCGAGTTCATCGCGTCGGATCGCGTTTTTCAATCCGACGCTGAGGCGGCTTACGGGGAAGCCTGGGCGTTGACGTTCTATCTGTTCGAGACGCAACCCAAGCGCTACGTCGACTATTTGCAGAAGACGGCGGCTCGCTCGCATTTCGTCGAGTACCGCGCACCGGAACGACTGGCCGACTTTCAGGAGTTCTTTGGCAAAGACCTGCGGCTGGTGGAATCGCGGTATTTGCGCTTCATGGCGGGTCTGAAATAGGCCACGGGCTTGCGTGGGTAGTCGCGGCTCGCATGTACCCACGAACACAGGTTTCGCAATTCCTCGGAACCTCCGTCGAGAACACGACGCACGCCTGATATCTATCCTCTCCAGCGAGCCTCGTTGACGCGTTGCGTCCGCCGACCATACTGTTGCTCGCCAAACAACCAGTCTCGTTTCAAAACGGGCTGAGCGCCGTTGTAGGATGGCCTTCCAAGGCCGTCCTGGCGAGTTGGCATAAATAAGCGAGGTATGACATGCGTCGAAGATTAGCTGCCAACTTGCTGCTGATTGCCATTGCCTCTTCTGGGCCGGCGTGGGCCGAGAACTGGCCGGGCTGGCGAGGACCGCGCGGCGACGGGTCGGTTTCGGAGACGGACGTAGCGACGAAGTGGGATGGAATAACCGGCGAGAACATTGCTTGGAAGACGGAGCTGCCCGGCTGGGGCCATTCTTCACCGATCGTGTGGGGCAACGCGGTATTTGTCACTGCTTGTCGGCCTGAGGATCAGTCTCGGCTCTTGTTGCGGATTGATGCCAAGACAGGCCAGATTGTTTGGCAGCAGTCGGTTTTGCAGGCCCCACTCGAGAGGCGGCACAAGCTCAACAGTTTTTCCTCGGGCACGCCCGCCACCGACGGCCACTTGGTTTACATTACGTTTCTCGAAGCCGATTTCAGCAGCCTCAGTGAACGCACGCCGGGCAACCTCGTTGTTGCCGCGTACGACTTCGACGGCAAGCAGATATGGCAGGTCAAGCCTGGTCGATTCGACAGTGTCCACGGCTTCTGTACCTCGCCGGTTCTGTTCGAAGACAAACTAATTGTGAATGGCGATCACGACGGCGAAGGCTACATCGTCGCACTCCAACGGGACAGCGGTAAACAGGCGTGGCGGATCGACCGGCCGAACAACACGCGCAGCTATGTGACGCCGCTCATTCGCGAGATGGATGGACGCATGCAAATGGTGCTGTCGGGAAGCAAGTGCGTGGCGAGCTACGATCCGCGGACCGGTAAACAGCTTTGGTACATGGATGGCCCGACCGAACAGTTTGTCGCGTCGATGGTTTATAACGGCACTTACTTGTTTCTTACCGCGGGTTTCCCGGAACACCACATCTTGGCCCTGCGAACTGATGGAAAGGGAACCATCGGTGACGAGCAGATCGTCTGGCGCACCACCAGGAACTGCTCGTATGTCCCGTCGCCGATTATCTGCGGCGACAATTTTCTGGTGGTGTCCGACGACGGCATTGCCAGCTGTTACGATGCGAACAGCGGCCGACAGCATTGGGTTGCGCGGCTGGGGAAGAATCACAGCGCGTCGCCGATCGTCGTAAACGACTTGGTCCTGTTCATCGCAGATGACGGAATGACGCGTGTTGTGCGTCCGGGCGAGAAATACGAGTTGGTTGCCGAGAATCCGCTCGGGGAAGATTGCTTTGCTTCGCCGGCGGTCAGCAACGGCCGGTTGTATCTGCGCGGGGCCAAGAGCCTGTTCTGCATCGCCGCGGGTTCGAAATAGAAAAAGCCTCGGGTACAGACCGAGGCTTTCTCAAATTCCGAGCGCCCCTTTGGAGTCGCGGTCCGTAGCAACCGGCGACAACCGCGGGGCCAAGGTGGACTTGTGCCTATGCACCGCAACCACATTTCGGAGCCGGAGCTGCACAGCCAGTGTCGCAACCGCATTTCGGTGCGCAGCGATCACGGCCGCAACGGGGCTCACGGCAGCAACGGGGCTCACGGCAGCGTGGCTCACGGCAGCAGCGGGGCTCACGGCAACGATCACGGCCGCAAGCATTGTCGCAACCGCAAGTCGGCGCGGGAGCGGCGCAGGTCACTTCGCAACCGCATTTCGGTGCGCAGCGATCCTGCTTGCAGCAGCGATTGCGATGGCAACGTTCTTTGCGGCAACGTGTCTTGCAGCAGTCGTTGTTGTCGCAACCGCAGCTGGGAGCTGCATCGCAACCACAGGCGGGAGCTGCATCGCAACCACAGCCACTGCCACCGCCGAGAACCGACATCCGGTTCAGCAGTTCAAACGCCGAAGCGCTAGATGCGCTCATACACAACAAACCGACCGCCACCAGGGCGGGTACCAAAAATCGACTCTTCATGGGGAGGGCTCCTTAAAGCGGAAAACGGCCTCAATGTGTGGAACATCACCGCCACCAAGCCGCTGGCCCCGATATTTTGTTTGGTAGGTGATCGGTGGCACTGGGCGGACGCCCGGTAACGGTTCAGCAACATTACTTCGTGCTGATTTCATGATTGGCTATCGTCCGCCGGACCGAAAGCTCTTCACCAACCGGTGAGATTCGCCGGATTTTCCCAGACTCACATTTCCGATCGTGTGGAGTCTGCCGATTATGCGGCACTTCTTCGTCAATCCACCCCCGGCGGCGTGTCTCCAGTTCCTCCCTCTAGCCGGTTTCGAACTAGGTTTGTAACGGCGAGCCTCATCGCGTTGGGTCGCTACAAGCGGACGCATCCCGCCCGACTGGGTTCTTTTCGTAGGGGGTAGAATATGACGAATGTAACGATGGAAGCACCTGCATTATTTTCAAGTTTGGCCAGTGACCCGGACATGGGAGAGCTGGTGGATTTGTTCGTGAGCGAGTTGCCGGATCGCGTCGGCAGTCTCCAGGCGGCGCTGGATCGTGCTGACTTTGAAACCCTGGGTCGGTGCGCCCATCAACTCAAGGGAGCCGCGGGAAGCTATGGCTTCGATGCCCTCACTCCGGCCTTGAAACAGTTGGAGCAAAGAGTTCGCGACCGTGGCCCAGAGGACGAAGTTCGCGAATTGCTCAGCGATGTGACGGAATTGTGTCGCCGCGTTCGCAGCGGCTTGCCGCAATAATCAGCCAGCTTCACTGACGTCGGACGGCTTCACTCTGATCGCAGCTCCGCGTCTAGGTATTTGTACGCGGCATCGCGCATCTCGTTCGGAAAGTCGTGCTCGCAGTTCGGATGCTCAACCCGCAAGCGCTCCGGAAAGCCATACAGCTTGTAGACTTGCCCGGCGGCGTCGGCAATCCGATCCACACTGTCGGCTCGAAAATTGTGGTCCTTGAGCGGCGCGATAATGAACATGTGCCGCGGCGCCAAGGCGCCGATCATCTCGTGGAAATCAAACGGGATGTCCGCCAAACGCCCGCGATATTCGGCGAACCGCGGGATGTAACGTGTCTGGGCCCACCCCTTTTCCGGCAACCAAACGTTCTCGTCGCCGCGATAGTAGTCGAGGTACGAGTCTAGCCCGCAGCTGGAAACAACCACCTTGATTCGTTCATCGAACACGGCTGTATAGACCGAATTGTGCCCGCCCAGCGAATGACCGATCGCTCCAAATGATCCCCGCTTTACGTACGGCAAAGATTCCAGCAGATCCAGACCGCGGATGTTATCCCAGACTGCTTTCAGCGTTCCGCTGTCCCAACCCAATGCCCGGATATCGGGCTGGTACTTGGCCAGCAACGGATAATTCGGTGCGAGCGTCACGTATCCGCGTTCGGCGAGTTCCTGGGCGTACTGGCGATTGGGCCTTTGTCCCAATCCCACCACCGTTCCATGCCCGACGACGTTGTCCGTTCCATGTAAACACAACACCCCCGGCGCCTGCTTGCCCGCACCTTCCAGTAGCTCTTTCGGCACGAGCAGAAATGCGGGCACGCGCGAGCCAGGTTCCGACGAATACGTGATCAGCCGCCGGACGAAGCGACCGCAATCGACCTCCGCTTCGATTTTCATTTCCAGCGGGCAACGCTTTTCATTTCCAGGCAACTTGCCCATGACGGCCTGCATGCCACGCAAAATCTCGGCACGGCGTTTCAGCCAATCTTCCGTTGACCGAACCGGCAGTGTCTCGTTCCCCTCACCGCGATAGACCAGCAAATTGTCGCGCGGCAATCGCGGTTGGGGTATCGGTGTTGTCTGGCGGACCGGCTCGGCTGCCGAGCACAGTGCAGTCGGCAACCCCAGGAGCAACAACGCCACGATCGACCTAACAACTCGGCGACAACTCCCGGTAACAACTTGGACAGGTGAAATCCAATTGTCAGCCATGATCAGATCCTATCTGAAGTGTGACACCAGCAAGTCTGCCGGGAATTTTTGGCCGCGACGGCGGATCACTCTGGATACCATGCTCTGGATCCCCCGACTTGCCGCTGATTTTGTCGTCGTTACCCATGCCAGTTATGTCTTGTTCGTGCTGCTGGGTCAGTTGGTGATCTTGTTGGGTTGGTTGCGTGGTTGGCAGTGGATTCGCAATCGCTGGTTTCGCGGGCCGCATCTGGCGGCGATTGCGATCGTCGTGGTCGAGTCCTGGATTGGCATCACTTGCCCATTGACGACGCTCGAACATTGGCTGCGAAGTCAGGCGGGCGAAACGACCTACCGCGGGAGCTTTCTCGGCAACGCCGCGCATGACTTGCTTTTCGTCGACTGGGCGCCGTGGGTCTTCACGCTGGTCTACACGTTGTTTGGTTTACTGGTATTGCTGACACTTGTGTTCGTTCCGCCACGCTGGAGGGGGGTAAAAACATGATGGGTAACAAAGTCTTCGTTCTACCCTTGATTTTTCGGCCCGTCATGGCCCGTCCGAAAGTAGTCACGATACCAGGCGACGAAGCGCGTAATTCCCTCTTCAATCGACGTCTGGGGCCGAAAATTCACGTCGCGCGTGAGCTCGTCGATGTCGGCAAAGGTCGCCGGCACGTCGCCGGGTTGCATTGGCAAATAGTTTCGCTTGGCAGTAACTCCCAAAGCTCGTTCCAGGATGTCAATGAACTGCGACAATTCGACCGGCTGATGGTTGCCGATGTTGTAGATCCGATACGGGGCCGTGCTGGTGCTCGGATCGGGAGCATCGCCTGACCATTGCGGATTGGGGTTGGGGAGTTGATCCGCGGTGCGAACGACGCCGGCGACAATGTCGTCGATGTAAGTAAAATCGCGTTGCATCCGGCCGTGATTGAACACATCGATTGCCCTGCCGGCGAGGATCGCCTCCGTGAATTTGAACAGGGCCATGTCGGGGCGCCCCCACGGACCATACACGGTGAAGAAGCGCAAACCGGTTGTCGGTAGCCGGTACAAATGGCTGTAGGAATGCGCTAAGAGTTCGTTAGCCTTCTTCGTTGCCGCATACAAACTGACCGGATGGTCCACGTTGTCATGTACTGAGAACGGCATCTTTGTGTTCGCGCCGTAGACCGAACTGGAGGATGCATACACAAGATGCCGCACGCCATTATGCCGGCAACCTTCCAGCACGTTCATGAAGCCGACCAGATTCGCGTCGATGTAGGCGTGGGGATTCTCGAGCGAGTATCGCACGCCCGCCTGCGCCGCCATATGCAGAACTGTCTCGAACCGACCATCGGCAAAAGCGCGCGCCACTGCCTGGCGATCCGCGATCTCCAACTTCTCGAATGTGAAATGAGGGTGCTCAGAAATTTGACTCAAACGATCACGCTTGAGTTGCACGCTGTAGTAATCGTTCAGGTTGTCCCAGCCGACAACACGGTCCCCGCGAGCCAAAAGCGTCTGGCATAGATGGAAACCAATAAACCCGGCCGCGCCGGTGATAAGAACATTCGCCATGTGTTTTGTCGCACTCGTTTCTCTCTCGCCGACGCGGCTTCGGTTCGCTACTTCTTGTACTGCCGGTGAAATCCATTCGCTTTGAGTCGGATTCGATACAGACCCAGGTCGACTGTCACATAGAGCACGTTTAACTCATCTCCGCTGCCAAACTCAACATTGCTCGGCATCCCCACTGCTTGCGGCGCCGTTT
>CAZFLF010000107.1:0-11132 GCA_964519825.1 uncultured Pirellulaceae bacterium
GCGGAGCGGCGTGCCACACTAGAACGCGCTCGCCTGCGGCTTGCGGTTAAACGATCCCCGCCGCCACAAAAAAAACTCCCGACCCCCTATTGGCAAACGATGCGCCGGATCATTTCAATGGTTGGCGGCGCGAATTCCTAAGTGGTTTCAGTTGCGGTCATTAGGAAACGCCGCTGGCGCGCAGACATCCAATAATTTTGACGCCAGGTGCCATGCGTCTGTGCAGCGTGCCACGGTCGTTGGCAGCCGCTAGGCGTTTAGAATTTCTGCGAGAAGTGCGTATAGATGAAGTCCGCGACTCCTGCAAAGGGCGCAGCCGGATTCGTGCGATACCAGTCGCCCGTAAAGAAGTGCGAGTAGCCGAACACGATTTCACTGCGGGGCGTGACGGCGTAGGTAAACAGGTCGGCCTGCGCCGGAAAAGCGCTTCGATCCCTAAAGACGACGTTCCAAAGTTGAAGTCAAACTGCGTATCGCTTCGGCCCTTGAAGGTGCGAACCTGAGTGAAAGATGGTGTGGCGTACTTAACGGTGCAGCTTAACGCGATCGGTTTACCGCATGGCTATCCAGTGCCCAGCCATGAGCACCCGATGATCACTCTTCATCGCCTGGTTCTGCCTCGGCGTGGAGCAGCACGTGCCGTCTTCACGTGCAGGCATGTGCGAGAGCGCCATTCAGGTCGAGAGTCTTTTTCGTTTAACCGCAAGCCGTAGGCGTGCGCTGAATCCCAGTTGATCTCTGCTCACAGCGCACGCCTACGGCTTGCGGTTAAACGATTCAGCCCGCCTCATGCGCGCGACTGCGATTCGCTGCTTATCGGGCGGCTGGGAGGGCGAGGCTCCTGCCGAGCCGCGTACCGGCATTGCGTTTGCGAAACAGTGTTTCAAATCTCTGTCTGAGCAACATTGGCCCAGCACTTCGAATCCTAGCTAAGCAAACTCATGAGCCTACGTCGCAGCACGGCAAGAACGGACTCTTTGCTATCGACAGGGATCGATCGTCGACATTTCCTCGGCAGCGTTGCGACGGCCATCGGTGCGGTCAGTTTCGTCGGCTGTGATTCGGGAGGGTCCTCGTCCTCGGCAACGCCGATTCCAATACCCGCGGGCACGATCGCCGGCGAAGAACCGGAGGTCCCACAACTAAGAATTGGCATCATCGCGCTAACGGACTGTTCGCCGCTGGTGATCGCAGCCGAGAAAGGCTACTTCGCTAAGTACGGCATCGAAGCGACGATCGCCAAGCAGGCGAGTTGGGCCGCGATCCGCGATTCGCTGGCGAATTCAGACCTGCACGCGACGCACATGTTGCTCGGCATGCCGCTCGCGTCCACGCTCGGACTAGGCGGATCGCCCATCAGGCCGATGGTTGCCCCATGGCTGCTCAATCGCAACGGCCAAGCGATCACACTGAAGGCCGATTGGAAAGGCAAAGTGGCGGCCGATCCTCAGGCAATCAAGCCGTTAGCTGACGAAGCCAATCGCAAGGGAGAGCCGCTCACCTTTGCCGTGACCTTTCCGCCGGGAACGCATGCCATGTGGATGCGTTACTTCCTCGCTGCCAGCGGAATAAATCCCGATCAGGATGTGAAGCTTGTCACGGTGCCGCCGCCGCAGATGATCGCCAACATGAAAGTCGGCAAGATGGACGGCTTCTGCGTGGGCGAACCGTGGAATGCACGCGCCATTGCGGACAACATTGGCTTCACAGCCATCACGACGCAGGAGATGTGGAAGGATCATCCCGAAAAGGTTTGCGCCTTCATGGAAGAATTTGCGGAAAAGTACCCCAAGACCGTGAAAGCCGTGCTCAAGGCGCTGCATGACGCCAGTGTTTGGCTCGACGACATGAACAATCGGCCAGAGCAATGCGACATCGTCAGCAAGCCCAATTACATCAATTGCCCGAAGGAGATCATCCTCGGTCGCATGCAAGGGCATTACGACTATGGCGATACCCGCAAGCTGGATGATCCCAACTATATGATCTTCAGCCAACGCAACTGCAATTATCCGCAACTCAAATACGCCAAGTGGTTTCTCAGCCAGTTCCGCCGCTGGGGCATGCTCGAGCCAAGCGAGAACCAGCCTATCGATTACGAACGCATCGCACAGAGGGTAATGCGTCCCGACCTGTACGAAGAGGCGATGACGGAGATCGGTTACGAGCACGGCGGGTCTAATCAGGACCCAGAGACACTATTTGACGGCGCTACTTTCGATCCGGCGAAGCCCGAAGAATATGCGTTGTCGTTTGCTGTTCACAGCCGCAAGAGTTGATTTCCCCTCACCCAACGCTGGGCAGATAAAAATGTCGGCCGCTCGCGCAACAAAATAGCAAGACTAGTAACTTTTTAGTCGTATGAAGTAACCGCGGATTTCACGGATAACACGGATGTCATGAGCTCTCATACACCAAGGGTCAATTCTGTTGTCTCTATCCGTGAAATCAGTGTGATCCGCGGTTCTTCAACGGCAGCTACTTCGGACGGCTAAATAGTAACCAAGACTCAAATAACCGGAGCCTCCCGGAATGCAGGGTCGCCTTTTTCGGTTTGACTGGTTAGTGCTGCCGCTGCTCGGGATTGCCGCTTGCCTGGCACTGTGGACTTTTTCCAGCGCCAGCTGGGCACCCAGTCTTCCAAATCCGCTGAAGACCTGGGAGGTGAGCAAGCCTTACGTGATCGAGCCGTTCGCAAAACGTGGCGAACTCGACCAAGGCATACTGCGATTTACCTGGTACTCGCTGGTGCTGGTGGCCAAGGGCTATGCGTTGGCGCTGATGCTCGGCGTGCCGCTCGGATTCTTACTGGGTAGTTCCAAGCTGATGACGCGCGGGCTCGACCCGATCATTCAGATCTTGCGTCCGGTCTCGCCGCTCGCCTGGCTTCCGCTCGGACTCATCCTGTTCGAAAAGTCGCAGCCTGCTGCGGTGTTCACGATCGCGATTTGCTCGATGTGGCCCACCGTCCTGAATACCGCGGTCGGTGTGCGGGCGATCCCGCAGGATTACCTCAATGTCGGACGAGCGCTAAACCTTTCGCGCTGGAAGATGTTGACGAAGATCATGCTGCCGGCAACTCTGCCGTACATGTTCACCGGATTCCGCCTCAGCATGGGTATAGCCTGGCTGGTCATCGTCGCAGCCGAGATGCTCACCGGTGCGCCGGGTATCGGTGGCTTCCTATGGCAGGAATACAACAGCTTGATCTACGAGCACATCCTCCTGTGCATCCTGACGATTGGCCTGGTCGGCTTCGTGCTGGATCGTCTCATAGGCCTGGTGGAAGTGCGCCTGAAAACCGCGTAGCGCGGCATTGCCGCAGCCGTAGGACGGGCACTCTGCCCGTCACAACTCAACAGACGGGCAGGGTGCCCGTCCTACAGTTCCAACCGAAATGACAGCAAACGGCGGGACAACAACAAGCTAGGACTTCACCGTTATGGCATTGCTGGAACTAAGTGGCGTCGGGAAGGGCTATGGCCCTCTGCGTGCACGCACCGAAGTGCTCGCCAACATCAACCTCTCGATTGAGCACGGCCAGTTCGTTGCGATCGTCGGTCGGTCCGGTTGTGGTAAGACCACCTTGATGTCCATGATCGCGGGGCTGATCGCCCCCGACGCCGGGACGATTACGCTCGAAGGCCGGACGATCACCGGCCCGGGACCTGATCGCGGTGTGATTTTTCAAAACTATTCGCTGCTGCCGTGGCTCACGGTGTTCGGCAACGTGTTGCTGGCAGTAGAGCAAGTATTCAATGACTGGCCAGAGCGGCAGCAGCGGGCGCATGTCGAGCGTTATCTACGGATGGTGAACCTCTGGCCGGCGAAGGAGAAGCGGCCCAGTGAACTCTCGGGGGGCATGCGACAGCGCGTGTCTGTTGCGCGAGCGCTGGCCATGAATCCGTCCGTCCTGTTAATGGATGAGCCGCTGAGCGCACTGGATGCCCTGACCAGGGCGACACTTCAGGACGAGATTATTCGCATTTGGGAAGAAGAACGTAAGACGGTGGTGCTGATCACCAATGACGTCGACGAAGCAATACTCCTGGCGGATCGCTTGATTCCACTGACTGTTGGCTCGCCGGCGACGCTTGGCCCATGCTTTGACGTCAGTATCGATCGCCCGCGCGATCGGCGCATGCTCAACCGCGACGAGCGGTTCAAGCGGCTGCGGAACGAAGTCTTCGACTATCTGCTCGAACAAGGACGAACAACACGCCGCTTGGCGAAGCCCGATGTCCCCGCGCAGGAGGAGGTGCTTGCATGAGCTCGCGCTACTTAGAGCTATGGCGAGTATCGAAAGCGTTTCCCGCGTTTCGCGGCCGGCAAACGGTTGTCGTCTCGGATTTCAACCTGATGGTCGCTCAAGGCGAGTTCGTTTCGATTATCGGTCATTCGGGCTGTGGCAAGTCGACCGTGCTTTCGATGGTTGCCGGACTTTCACCGGTCTCATCAGGCGGCATCATGCTTGACCACCGCGAAATCAGTTCGGCAGGTACGGACCGCGGAATCGTCTTTCAATCACCTTGCTTATTACCGTGGCTGACAGCCCTCGACAATGTGCGGTTCGGCGTCAATGAGGTGTTTGGGAAGGACATGACACGCGACGAACGCCGGAAAATCGCCGTGCACTACCTGAGCCTCGTCGGTCTCGAAGATTCGCTGCTCAAGCGCCCGTCCGAGCTATCGCAAGGCATGCGGCAGCGCGTAGGAATTGCCCGCGCTTTCGCGTTGCATCCCAAGGTGCTACTGCTCGACGAACCGTTCGGAATGCTGGATGCAATCACGCGGCTGGAATTGCAGGAGATACTTATCGACTTGTGGACACAAGACAGCAAAACCGCCGTAATGGTGACGCACGATGTCGACGAGGCGCTGCTGCTGAGCGATCGCATCGTAATGATGACGAACGGACCGGAGGCGCGTGTGGGAGATATCCTGCATGTTCCCTTTGAGCGCCCGCGCGATCGCCATGCGCTGATGTCAGATCATCGCTACTACTTGTTGCGCGAGAAGCTGATGTCCTTCCTCGAATCGCAAGACTACCGCCAACATGAACCGCCGGCCGCGGTGACCACAACGCACCTGAAAGCGACACCGCCGGTGCCAACCTTTGCGGCGCCGATGCAACCCGAACTCGTGCCCACGACCTAAGGCGCTTTCATGTCTGCGGCAACGATGTCTACACCTGGCACTGCACGATTCCTCGAAGCGCTGCTGCGCGATCAGCAGGATTTGAGCGCCGCAAGTCAGTTCGCGCTCTGGCACAATTCCATGCAAGGGACTGTGATTGAGCCTCAATATCGTGAGCTGATTCCTCTAACGGCACCGGGTCCTGGGGAACAGTACGCCTTTGAAGTCGATCTCGACGTTTGCAGCGGCTGCAAGGCCTGTGTCACGGCGTGCCATCGAATGAACGGCCTGGACGAGCATGAAACATGGCGCAGCGTCGGCTTGTTTCAAAGCGTCGCTGTGGACTTACCAGTTCTGCAGCACGTCACAACCGCTTGTCATCACTGCGTTGAACCCGCCTGCCTGGCAGGTTGCCCCACGCAAGCCTACGAGAAGGATCCCGTCACTGGCATCGTGCGGCATCTCGATGACCAATGCTTCGGATGCCAATATTGCATTCTCATGTGCCCTTACGAGGTGCCGACCTATAACCCGTCTCGTGGAATCGTGCGCAAGTGCGACATGTGCCGTCAGCGGCTGGCTGAAGACGAACTGCCGGCTTGCGTGCAAGGATGTCCCAACAGTGCGATCGCGATCCGAGTCATTTCCCAAGCGGTGTTGGCAGAACGAGCAACAAGCGGAGTGTTCTTGCCGACCGCTCCCGATCCGGCGATCACTATTCCGAGCACAACATATCGCACCGTAGCGTCATCTGATGTCGCCGTCGTTGCAGGCGATCACGATCAATTCCAGAGCGCGCCTGCGCATTGGCCGCTCGTGTTCATGCTCGTATTGACCCAAATGAGCGTAGGAATTCTGGCGGTGGCGCACGGGCTCACCTTCTGGTTGGGTTGGTTGCCTGAGGAGCCGAGCCGCGCGATCCTCAACAGCTTCGCCGCGGGAATTGGCTTCGTTGGAGCAAATCTCGCGTTGTTACATCTAGGGCGCCCACTGCAGGCTTATCGCGCCTGGCTTGGATGGCGCACCAGTTGGCTCAGCCGCGAGGTTCTAGCATTTGGCGTGTATGTGCCCCTCGTGTTCTCGGCGGCTGCTGCGGCCGTGTTGCGTGAAACATTCTCGTCAACGTTTGTGGCCGCTTGTGAGCTTTCGGCAACCTTTACCGGAATCGGCGCGCTCTATTGCTCGGCCATGATCTACGTCGCGACGCGCAGGCCTTGGTGGAGTGCGGCCCTGACGTTTCGCCGCTTTGCTTTCACCGCATTTGTGCTGGGCAACGCCACCTGCACCGCTTTAGGCGCTGCCATCGCAGCAGGTCAAAGCGGCCCAGCATGGTGGGATTATCGAGTTCCACTGCTGACGATGGCGATCGCCACTTTGGTCGCGCTGGTCCGTTGGCAATTGGACCGACGCTGGCTCGCGAACGCCAGCGCCGACGCCGAGATGACGGTGCGCGGTTGCGCCAGGCTTATCGAGGGTGAGCTGAAGCGTGTCGCTCAATGGAGTTTCCTTGGCGGCCTGGCGAGCGCATTGATTCTTCCAGGAGTGGTCCTTTTGCTAATCGCCACTGAGCCAACAAACGCTCGCCAATGGATCACCACGCTGTGCGTCCTTCGTGCGGTAATTGTCCTGTTTTCCGAGATTGCTGATCGATACCTGTTCTTTACTGCTTCGGTTTCTCCCCGCATGCCCGGAGCGCTCTGGCGATGATTAGCGCGCTAAAAAGTCGTCTGGCAGCGCTGCCGGAGTATCTGGGCCGGGCGTGGCGCCAGTGGGAAGGTCCGTTGACACGCGAATTGCTGCTCTCGCCAGGCAAGTTCGGGTTGGGACATGTACCCGATCGTCTGCAACCCGATGCGGTTACCACGTCGGTTTGCGGCTACTGCTCCACTGGGTGCGGCCTCGACATCCATCTTCGTAATGGCGAAGCAATCAATCTCAGCCCCGCCACGCGGTATCCGGTCAACCTCGGCATGGCCTGCCCGAAAGGCTGGGAAGCGGTGCGCGTGTTGCATTCGCCCAACCGTGCGACGCGTCCGCTGCTACGAGTCGGTAAGAAGAAAAAGCTTCGCCCAAGCGATTGGGAGACGGCGGCGACCACCTTCTGCGACCGCATGAAGGCGATTCAACGGCATCACGGTCCCGAGTCGATCGCCTGGTTGGGCACGGGACAGATCACGACCGAGGAGCTCATGTTTCTCGGCAGTTTTGCCAAGTTCGGCATGGGCATGATCCACGGCGATGGAAATACGCGGCAATGCATGGCGACCGCTGCTACCGCGTATAAGCAGTCGTTTGGGTTCGACGCGCCGCCGTATACCTATGCCGACTTCGAAGCATCCGATGTGATCGTGCTTATTGGATCGAACCTGTGTATCGCCCATCCCATCATGTGGGAACGCGTCTGCCGTAATCCACACCGCCCGGAGATCATCGTCATCGATCCTCGTCGCACCGAAACGGCGATGGCGGCAACAGAGCATCTTGCCATCACACCAAAGTCCGATCTCACGCTGTTCTATGGGCTGGCGCATCTGTTGATTCGCGACGGCGCGATTCGGCGCGACTTCATTGATTCCCATACAAATGGCTTCGAGGAATTCGCGGAGTTCGTGGCGACCTACACGCCGGCGCGTGTCGCCAGCGAGACGAACATTGACGAAGCGAAGTTGCTGGAAATCGCCCGCATGATTGCCAGCGGAAAGCGAGTCTCGTTCTGGTGGACGATGGGCGTCAATCAAAGTTATCAAGGTACCCGCACTGCCCAGGCGATCATCAACATTGCACTCATGACCGGCAATATGGGCCGGCCTGGCACCGGTGCCAATTCGATCACGGGACAGTGCAATGCGATGGGTTCACGGCTATTCAGCAATACAACCAACCTGCTTGGGCATCGCGACTTTACTAGTGATACGGATCGCGCCGAGGTGGCGAGCATTTTGGGAATCGATGTAGCGCGCATTCCTGCCCAGCCCAGCTGGTCATACGACGGCATTATTGCAGGCATCTTGCGCGGCGATATCAAAGGATTGTGGGTCGTTGCGACCAATCCGGCGCATTCCTGGATCAATCAGCACATGCTTAACGACGTGCTGGAGCGGTTGGATTTTCTCGTCGTTCAAGACATGTACTTCACCACCGAGACGGCGCAACTGGCGGATCTCGTGTTGCCCGCGGCCGGCTGGGGCGAGAAGGAAGGGACCTTTATTAACAGCGAGCGCCGCTTTGGCATGATTAAGAAAGTGACGCCAGCACCGGGGCAGGCGTTGGCGGACTTTTATATCTTCCAGCTGCTGGCGGAGCACTGGGGTTGCGGTCCGATGTTTCGTCGCTGGCGAACGCCGGAAGACGTCTTCCAGTCGTTGAAAGAAATCTCTCGTGGCCGGCCGTGTGACATCAGCGGCATCGATGGCTACCGCATGCTCGAGGAGCGTGGCGGGATCCAATGGCCCTATCCAGCGCAATGTAGTGACGACGCGCAACGAAGTAACGACGTGACGGAGCGGCGCCTGTTCTCAGATGGACGCTTCTATCATCCCGATAGCCGTGCGCGGTTTTGCTTTGAACCGCCGCGGCCTTTGCCGGAACCTCCAACGCTGAAGTTCCCGCTCTTACTTCTTACCGGACGCGGAACCTCAGCCCAATGGCATACGCAGACGCGCACCTCGCAAAGCCCCGTGCTCCGTAAGCTCTATCCGCGCGAACTGTACGTCGAAATAAACCCGGACGACGCCCGCGGCGCCAAGGTCCAGGCGAATCAGCATGTCGTCGTCGAGTCGGCGCGGGGCAAGCTGAAGGCGCGCGCCTACATCACTTCTGCCGTGAAAGTTGGACAAGTGTTCCTGCCGATGCACTACCGCGATACGAATAAATTAACCCGCGCGCACTTCGACCCGTACAGCCGCCAGCCATCCTATAAGGACTGCGCCGTCCGTGTGCGACCGTTGGAATCGCACGACGCGGATTTGTGAACCTGAACTTGAACCTGAATCTGCATAGCCATGAATGACTTTAGCGACGAGCAAAAGAGCTATCTGCAAGGCCTCACTATGGGCCTGGATGTGGCCCGGCATGTTATGGGCTTGCCGGTGCTCAGCGGCAGTGCCTCCCCGGCCACGACAATCCAAATTGGTGGCCAAACAAAAGCAGCGTTGGATACCGCTCCGCCCGGTCCCGACGGCTGGCACATTGCCGCGCAGGATCGCTTCCTCGGCGCAGGTCAAAAACTTTCAAAGGAAGAGGAAGCTAAGCGAGTCAAGCATCCCTTTGAGATGTGGGATGAGTTGACCGCAAACGCCGAAAAAGGGTCGTTTCCGTCAGGCACCGATGTCTTCTTGTACAAGTACCACGGCCTGTTCTACGTCTCGCCGGCCCAGGACGCGTTCATGGCTCGCTTGCGCTTTCCTGGCGGCATTGTGAAGAGTTACCAGATGCGGGGCGTTGCTGACCTGGCTGACCGTTTCGGCGGCGGGTACAGCGATGTCACCACCCGCGCTAACCTGCAACTGCGGGAGATCGCGGCCAAGAATGCTGTCAACGTCGTGACCGGCCTGGAGGAGCTGGGCATCCTGAACAAGGGCGCGGGCGCGGACAATATCCGCAACGTTACCGCCAGTCCTACTAGCGGCCTTGATTCGCAGGAGCTGATCGAAACCTATCCGCTCGCGCGCGAACTGCATAACTACATTCTGCATCATCGTGAACTTTATGGGCTGCCGCGGAAGTTCAATATCGCCTTTGATGGCGGTGGCGTGGTCAGCAGCCTCGACGACACCAATGACATCGGATTTCACGCCGTGCGGGTCTCCTCCACAGCCGCCACCGACCAGGCACCCGCAGGCGTGTATTTTCAACTGACGCTCGGTGGCATCACCGGTCACGGCGACTTCGCCCGTGACACCGGCATACTCGTGAAGCCCGAAGAATGCATCGCCGTGGCCGCCGCAATCGTCCGCGTGTTCATCGACCATGGGGATCGCACGGATCGCAAAAGGGCGCGGCTGAAGTATTTGCTCGACGCGTGGGGGTTCGAGAAGGTCCTGGAAGAAGCGGCGAAGCATTTCAAATCTGCTTGGCGACGCTTCGACGTTAGCCGATGCGATCCGCGGCCAGCAGAGCAGCGACTCGCGCACGTGGGCGTACACGTGCAAAAGCAACGCGACAAGCGGTACATCGGCCTGGTATTACCTGTGGGTCGGCTAACCAGTGATCAGCTGCGCGGTCTGGCGGCGATCGCCGACCGATTTGGCTCCGCAGAGATCCGCCTGACGGTCTGGCAGAACCTCCTTGTGCCCGATGTCCATGAAGCCGATGTCGATGACGTCAAGCATGCCATCGAAGAACTTGGTCTCGACTGGCGAGCGACCAGCGTTCGGGCAGGGCTTATCGCCTGCACGGGTAGCACAGGCTGCAAATTTTCCGCGGCCAATACCAAGGGCCAGGCCATGATCATCGCGGGTTATCTCGAAGAGCGCCTAACTCTCGAAACGCCCATTAACATCCATCTCACCGGCTGCCATCATTCATGTGCTCAGCACTATATCGGCGACGTCGGGCTGATCGCCACGAAGATTGCTGAAGGTGAAAACATGGTCGAGGGCTTTCATATATTCGTCGGAGGTGGCTGGGGAGAGCGCCAGGCAATTGGACGGGAGTTATTCGCGTCGGTCGTCTGCGAGCGCATTCCGCCACTGCTCGAGAACCTGCTGCGCGGCTTCATTGAGAAGCGCAAGAACACTGATGAGACCTTCGCAGACTTTGCGCGCCGAACCACGATTGACGAGTTACGGGCACTCGCTGCGAAGCCTGAACTTAGAATGACCAAATCCCAATGACCAATGACCAAGCGATGGTCGCTATTTGTTTATGCATTCATGTAACCCCAAGGTCGTAGCGATTAATCGCGCACTTCGAGTAAAGAGACCAGACAGTGTGTTTTCGCTTGGTCATTCAGTAGTTCCAAGTTTCAGGTTGAGCGTCGCTGGCTTTACTCCGAA
>CAZFLF010000108.1:0-11059 GCA_964519825.1 uncultured Pirellulaceae bacterium
CGCTTTCGTTGAAACAGGCCTCCAACTTCGCGCGATCCAAAGCGGTGTCAAGCCACCGCACTCCAAAGCGATCAATACGCGCACGCCTGCGGCTTGCGGTTAAACGACGGAATGTCAAAACATGAGTTATCTGCAATTCGTCGGCATGACAGGGCTCCTACTGCTCGGACTCTGGACCCAACCCGCTGTTGCGGAGTCCGAGGCTCGAAATCTCGACTGGACTGCGCCACAACATTTCCGCATCGTGCTGACCGTTGACGCGCGCGGCCGCGTTCGGTCCCAATCACCCGCTGCCGTGGAATTGGACTTTCAATCGCATTTGGGGAGCAGACACGTGCTCGATGAACACTCTGTCGACGTGGTCGCTGTCGATGACGCCGGGCGCCCGCGCGTATTCGATGACTCGCGGCCAGAGACCGAGCGGTGTCTCGTGCCACACCGGATTGACCGGCTGTTCGGTAGTGATAAGGTGACACTCAACTTTGTTGTTCCAGACCACACATGCAGGAGATACGCGGTTTATTTCGACACGGTCCAGTCGGGTTTGGGGCGTCCCAACCGCTATGCCGGTCTCGTCGGGGATGGGGACCGTTTCCGCGAAGACTTTCAGAAGCGTGAAATCGCCGCTAGTCACTTCGATCAGTTCGTGGACTTTGACGGCGACGGGGATTGGGATTTGTTCCAAGGGGGCGTGGAGCCATTCGTGGATTGCTACGAGAACCTCGGCGGCAATCGGATGGCGGCACGGGGCAGGCTCGCGAACGGTGGCCAACTCTTTCGATTGCCTTGCAGTAAGCAGAATCGAAGCTGGCTGACGGTGGCTTTTTTTGATGTGGATGGGGACGGAGACCAGGATTTCTTTCCCAGCTTTAACGACGGCCCCGACGGCGGGCGCATCGTCTTTTATCGAAACACGACGGCCGGACCGGGACAACCGCTGACTTTCAGTCGCGTCGGCCCATTACAAACAGTCACCGGCGAGCCGCTCGCCGGAGGCGCCCAAGCGGGTGGCTGGTTTCCCTCGATCGTGTTCGTCACAGGCTGGGACGGCGAGACAACCAGGCGCCTGGATGCACTCGTGGGGAGCAATCACCATTGCTGGTTGTATCGTGGGCTGGGGACAAATGCCGACGGTTCGCCCCAGTTCGCCGCAGCGGTTGCCGTGCAGGCTGGTGGCACGGACATCAACCTCCCCAATCCGCGCTTTGACACTGTAGATATCGATGCGGATGGCGACTTGGATCTCTTCGCGGGAGCCCAACCTGGCCCGGTCTGGTGGTTCGAGAACCGCGGCACGCGTGCGAAGCCAGCGTTGGCGGCAGGTCGAGTCGTCGCGTGGGAGGGGCGATATCTGATCGCCGATGCGCACTCGGGTGTCAAAGTTGCCGACTTCGACGGCGACGGATTGCTCGACCTCGCTGCCGGCCGATTCTGGGAACGCACAGACTTGAACCGGCCAGATCAACCGCGCGAGTTCGGCGGATTTTTCCGCAACGTTGGTTCCCGCTCCGCGCCACGCTTTGTCCGCGACACTGAGCGTTCGCCCTTCACTGAACAATTCCAATCCTGTGACGCAGTGCGGCAGAACTGTGTGCGAGCATTCGATTGGGATCACGACGGCAAGTCCGACTTGCTGGCGGGGGACACCGACGGGTTCGTGTGGTTTTTCCGCAATCGGTCGAGCCAGCGATTTTCGCTATTTGCCCGCGCCAAGAAGATCCAGGCTGGGGGACAGCCGTTGAGCGTGGCGAAAAGCGGCGGTCACGCCCGGTTCGACGTCTGCGATTGGGACCACGACGGCCGACGGGATCTCCTTATTGCCGATGGACAGGGAACACTTTCGTTCTTTCGAAACTCGGGCGGCAATTCCCAACCGGTGCTGGAGGCCGGCCAGCAGGTGCTCGCCGACGGCAAGCCTGTGCAGGGCGCCGCCCGCGCGAGCGTCCTTGTTTGCGATTGGGACAATGACGGACGCCAGGACATCGTGTTCGCCGATGAGAAAGGTTTCCGCTGGCATCGGAACGTGGGAACTGCTGACCGTCCCGTCCTGGCTGCACCCCAGACGATCCTGTTTAACGGACGAACCGTGAACTACGTCCGCCCCAATCTCGGTTCGTTTGTCGATTGGGACGGAGATGGCAAACGTGATTTCATCGGCTGCCATTTCGAGAACAGTATCCGATTGTATCGCAACCTCGGCTCCGGAATGACGGCCAGCGAACCGCAGTTTAGCGACCCGGAAGGGATCGTCCTGGTCGCAGCTTCTTCGCCGCAGATAATCTCCGGCGCCGAGGCCGTCGATTGGAACGGCGACGGCGACGTGGATCTCCTTACCGGTCAGGGGCACGGCGGCAGCGGGTTACGCTTCTTCGAACGGGACTGGATCGAGGACGAACTCCACGGCACCCATCCGCTGGTAACGAGCAGCAGTCTCGAAACCAAACCGGCGTCGCCATAGTAAGTATTGCCCCGCCGTTGCTCCGGAGAAGTCCTGCCCGACAACGAAATGTCGTATGATGAGTACCGTACCGTTCACTTCGGAATAAGGGTGGCGAGCGGGGAGGTCGCAGATGAGTTTGCAATGGTATTACGCTCAGGACGGAAAGACACTAGGACCGGTGTCGGGGGAAAGGCTGCAGGAGCTATCGAGGCGCGGTGAATTAGCATCCAGCGATTTGGTCTGGCGCGACGGGATGACCGACTGGGTTGCAGCTGGGTCGGTCGGGATCGGGTCCGTTGTCGTGTCTCCTCCACCGTTGCCGCCGACACCATCGCCATTCTCATCCGGATATCCGACGGCTGCGATACCAGCCAAGCCGGTGGGCGGCAATCGTTCGCACACGAGTGCGCACTCGCAATTACTGTTTCTGTCGATCGCGATCTTCGGCACGGTTGTCGGAATCGGAGGTTATTGGTTAGTGCAAGCCGATCGGCGCGCGCCGCAGGTCGAAATGAAGGAACTGGTCAAGGGCGGCGAGCATCCAGTGCGCGACAAACGAGCTGAGGGTAGAAGTAAGCTGCGCGGCAGCGACGTAGCGCCGATTCCGCTCGTATTGGCCGAGCCTTCGCACCCTGCCGACGAAATTTCGTCGCCTGCTAAGCCAGCAGGTGAAACCACGACTGTTACCACGGCGCCGCCTGAGATGCCGCTCGACAAAAAAGGAGGCGATCCAGTCCCTTTTTTTCCACCACCAACCGCCCCGTCTGAGCCCGCTCCTTCTTTGGCGTTGCAGCCACCAGCGTCGCAGCCCCTCGCGAGTAATACACCACCTACGCAGTCTCGGCGTACCTTGTACCAACAAGTGGAGATCCAGCGGTACCCGCGATTCAGCGTCAGCGGTTTTGAATCGACCCAGAGTATTCGATATCTGCTCCTGTCACGGCTCGAAGTTGAGCCACCCTCCGACGGTCAGCGAACGGTCGTTCAATTTGTGCAGGATACGCAACTGTTGGCCGCGGACGATTTATCTCGGGATGCTTTCGCCAAGTCTCTCGAAGAGCTCAAGAAGCAGCAATTCACCTATATCCTCAATGATCGCGGCGAAGTCATCTCTTTCACCGGCCACAAAGCTAATCTGGCGACACTTCCAGTCGATCAAACATCAATTTCTGGATTCGCCATGACTTCGGTTATCGACAAAGATGGTTGGAAGGAGCTGGCGGAGTTGACATTCCTTGTTCCAGATCCGAAAGCTCCGGCCAATCGGCCTTGGCAGCGTCAGATGAATCATGACTGGGGAGCACTAGGACGGTGGTACGGCATGACAACTTTGGAGCGTGGCGGTTCGGCCAAGGATTTGCAAGAGATCAAATACACGCACGAGATGACCTACGTTAAACCGGACGCAGCGAATGGCGCGTTGCCGTTTAGGATCGTCGACGCGCGCTTCGAGCCCCAACAGGCGGGCGGGCGACTGGAGCTTGACAGCCGCCGGCAGCAAGTTCGATTGGCTCAGGAAGTATTCGAGGTGCGCGGCGAAGTCCAGGCCGAATTGCTCGGTCAAACCGTCGAGATTCAATTGAGCGAAAAGCAGTTGATTGAGTTGCGCATCCTGGACCAATCGCCCAGATCGCAGAACGACAACCGGTAACAAGTCGATTCGATCGGCAGCTTGATCTTCCAGCCGAACAGCCACAGATAGTACGCCCGCGTAAAACAATTAACTACCGCATTGGTTGATCAGCCGCAGGGCGCTAGCCCCGGTTGGAGCCCTGGTACCGGCACGAACCGGGGCTAGCGCCCTTCGGCTAATGGTGCAATTCGGCAACTAATTCTCTTACAGTGCCTTAGTGGGGCTGCGGAAAAAAACGCAAGTTCCCTCGAGTACTTCAGTTGAAATCAATGACCATCAGGGTTGGTCGGCCACGCTCCGGCGATGGATTGCCGACCGAAGACTCGTGTTTCTCAGCACTCTCAGGACCAAGCTTGCTCCACTGAGACGAACCCCCTAGTGCGGACCCGCATGCTCCCATCGTGTTTCGCTGGTTCGGTATTGGGACCTCGCCACCAGGGGCTACCGTGGTCGAGATGAATCACAGGATCTCGTATGCGGCACGAATTGGCGAGTCGACCGGTTTCGCGGCTGAAGATTGGGTCGCGGGCACGACTACCGAGCGGACCAATAGCAGCTTTCAATTCCGACTTGAACGCGGTGTATTCGGCAGTCCCGAACCGCGAGTCTATGCCGGCCGCGATCTCGACCACATTGGAGCCCGGAATTTCTCCGGCGCGATCAGCGGAACGGTCTTCGCGGACGAGGATGGCGATGGGAACCAGAGTCCCACCGAAACGGGTATGGGATCGGTAACGGTGTTCGCCGACGTCACCAATAATGCGTCGGTCGGGGAGTTCACGGTGCATGTCGAACCCGATGACTTTCCGGAAGACAGCGACATGTCCAACGTCATCCCGAATGCTACCCTGACGATTGCCGGCAGCGACAACGAGATGCAGAGTTTTTTCGTGCGACCCGTTGAGGTGTTTTTTCCGCAATGGGCTTCCACGGGAGAACAGGTTTTCGCCGTGGAAGGAGTCGATTTCTTTCCCAGTACTGCCAGACTGCGAATCTGAACAACTTGAACGACACTCCGTCGATCGACCCTCAATCGTTCTCTGTGGCTGAAAATTTAGCGGTGGGAGCGGTGGTCGGAACGGTCGCGGCATTCGATCAGGACGCGGGGGACACTGTAACCTACGAGATCGTTGGGGGGGGCTGGAGCTCCCTCGTTCGAGATCAACTCCACAAGCGGTGAACTCAAGGTTCGTGATTCGGCGGCACTCGATCGCGAAGCCGTGGCAACTCTCACCGTGGATGTCCGAGTGTCCGACTAGAGCGGACGGAATGCCACGTCGCCAGTCACCGTTCAACTCCGTGATCAGAACGAGTTTGTCCCATCGATTGCCACTAGCTCGTTATCGATCATTGAAAACTCCGTGGCCGGCGCACACGTCGGCAATATGCTGGTCAATGACTTGGATGCGACGCACTCCTTCAGTTTCCTGCTCACGTCCGGAAACCTGGATGATGCCTTCACCATCGATCCGGACACGGGCGCAATTACCGTTCGCACGACGGAAGCCCTGAACCACGAAGCACGGCCGTCCTATGAACTGACGGTCGAAGTCGTGGATAGCGTCGAACCCAGTCGTCAAGCGTCCGCAGTCGTAACGATCGGAATCACAGACGCAAACGAATTCGCGCCGGCTTTCAATGATCAGGCCATTACCATTGATGAAAACCTAAGCCTGGATGCCGTCGTCGGCACTTTGACAGCCACTGACCAAGACAGTTCCCAGAGTTTGCAGTTCTCGATTACCGGCGGCAACACAAACGCTGCGTTTAAGATCGATTCCGACACGGGTGAACTTCGCGTCAACAACCCAGTAGAGTTGGATTTTGAGGTTTCACCGACCTTCACATTGAATGTGCAGGTTTCGGACACCGGCGCACCCGCCGACAGCGATTCCGCCATAGTCACGATCCATCTCAACGACGTCAATGAATTCAGTCCGGTCATTGCCCCCCAGATATTTACGCTCGAGGAACTTCCCACATTTTCCACAGCGGTAGGAACCGTGGTCGCGACGGATTTAGATGCCTCGCAAACACTCCGGTTCGCGATTATCGACGGGAATCTCGGCAACGCATTTTCGATAGATGCGGTCACCGGTGGGTTGCGGGTCATACAGCCAACCATGCTTGATTTCGAGACCACGCCCACATTCTTGCTGGCGATTTCGGCGACTGATAGTGGGCAACCCACGCGGACCGGCACGGGAACCGTCACGGTGAATCTGACCGATCTGAACGAGTTCCCTCCGACGGTCGAACCCGGGTCGTTCAGCGTCCAGGAAAACTCGGCGGTGGGTGCGGTCGTGGGAGTTGTCACCGCCAGCGATATGGACGCCGAGCAGGCGTTGACCTTTGCCATTACAGGAGGCAACACCGGCAATGCGTTCACGGTGGATTCCGTGACCGGCGAGATTCGTGTGCATGAAAACAGTTTGCTGGACCTCGAGGGGGGATCCGCTTGGACATTAACCGTTACAGCGACCGATACCGGCCAGCCGGTTCTCACAAGCAATGGTACGGTAACGATTTCTCTGACGGACGTGAACGAATTCGATCCGGCCGTCGGCGAGGCGTCATTCCCCCTTGCCGAGAATCCGGTTGCGGGCGCCGTCATTGGAAGTTTGAACGCTGACGATGCGGATTCATCGCAGCTATTAACTTTCACCGTCGTCGCGGGCACTCCCGAAAATGCGGTGACGATCGATGCTTCAAACGGAGAGATTCGCGTACGAGATCCAGCGGTATTCGACTTGGAAGTCCGTCCGACGATCACGCTGACGGTTTTGGTGTCCGACAGCGGCGAACCCGCACGGACGGACACCGCGAATGTAACGATCCACCTGCAGGACGTTAACGAAACGGCCCCTCAACTTGAACAGACGACATTTCATGTGGACGAGAACATAACCGGGGGTCCAACGGTCACGGATCTGGTGGTCAACGACGCCGATCTGCTGCAGACTCACACGTTCGAGATTCTCAGTGGAAATACAGATGACGTTTTTTGGATCGACGCGGCAACGGGAGTCATAAAGCTGTGGCCGGAAGCCAGTCTCGATCACGAGGCTATTTCAACATTTCTTTTGGCAGTTCAAGTGACTGACAACGGCGTGCCTCCTCGTAGTGCCACGGAGACCGTCACCATCGTCGTGGACAACGTGAACGAGATCCCTTCCGCGAACGCCGGTGGGCCGTATCCCATGGACGCTGGAACAGCTCTGCTACTGGATGCCAGCAATTCCACCGACCCCGATACAGACGATCTCTTGCGATTCAAGTGGGATTTCAATCTGGACGGCACGTTTGACGTTACCACAAACGAGGCAATGCTCACGGTTGAGTGGTCAACCTTGGCCAACGTCGGTCTGCGCCCTGGCACTCACGAGATTCAGTTGGAGATTGTGGATGGTGCAGGTCGATCGTCGCTCGCATCCGCAAACGTCGTCATCAGCGACACATTCATAATCACGCCGACTGACAGCGATCAAAAGGACCTCACGCTGTCACTGACAGGAGAGTTAGTGGAAGTCTATTCCAGCACGAATCTGTTGAACGCGGTTTTGTTTAGCGATATTGACAATGTCAAACTCTTTGGCTCGAACGAAGACAATTCCCTGACGGTCGATTATCGAAGCGGTAATCCAATTCCGACCGGAGGCTTGGAATTCGACGGAGGGGGCGGGCATGATACGTTCGTGATCGGGGGCTCGAATGTTCATCTCGATTTGACCGATCCGGCAGGACCGCACTTTACCAATATCGAGGCACTCAACATCCTCGGCAACAGTCCCAATACGCTCACGCTTGATGTAGCTGCCGTCCTGGACGTCACTGACGACGAGAACACCCTGTCCGTGTTGTCGGACGGAGACGATACCGTGCATTTGGGAAGCGGATGGAGGATCGATGGCACGGCGGTGGAACAGGGAGTCTTCGTTCGGATCCTGCACCAAGGCTCGGCGATTGTACATCTGGCGGGCCCGTGGGATTGGAACAACCCGCTGCTCGCGTTTGACGTGAACGCCAATGGGACGGTCGAGCCGCAGGATGTCTTGGTCGTCGTCAATGAATTGAATTCGCCGCGATTCAGCCTAGCCGATCGTCGCCTCACTGCAGCATCCGGTTTGGCTACGTTTCCAAACTTCTATTACGACGCCAAGGCGGATGGCTTTGTTGTCCCGCTCGACGCGCTGACCATCATCAACTTTTTGAACAACCGGATCAGTGCGGCGGAAGGAGAGGGGAGCGACTTAGCTTCAAACCAAGTTTTCGAACATTTTGAATTTGGTATCGGGCCGTTCATCGCTCGAGCCACGAACGGTTCGGAATTTCGGTCCTACGATCAGCAAGATTCGGCAGCAATGTCGCGGCCGGAGCCTGGCAGAATCTGCGAGCAAGCTGGTCATACTCCGGAAGTTCGTTCGTCAACCGAAGTGCTTCCCCAACGCTGGCCTCGCCGAAGTGACCGGGCAGATCATGATCTCGTTACTGCTCTGAATATCATCTTTGCCGACCTCGGTTGCTGCGACGAATTGTGAACGAACCAAGTAGCCATCACGCTCCTGGCCGACTTAAGTGGTTTGACAGACCTGAAGTATTTGAAGATCAACAGCACGCACGTGACAGATGTCGGCGCCGTTCAATTGCGCACATTCACCAAATTGCGTTCTTTAGATCTGACGAAAGATGAGATACGTCTCGTTGTACTCGAAATCGATTTCAAACTTGAATATCGATTTCAATGCTGTCCGGCAACTCATGGACGCCAACCCAGGAATGTCGGTCTTTCCTAGCGAGCGGTTTTGACACCAGCGAATTAGAACACCGCATTCAGTGAGTTCTTGAATGAGCCCGGCAATTCCTAATCCGTAGCAGTCTCCGACACCGGTCACATTGGCCATGGGCGACTACGCCCCACGAGAAAGCAAGCGCAGCTTTGGCGGCTTGTTATTCGCGATCCTCTGGTGCATGTTCCTGTTTCTACTGCTCCCGGCGGTGCAAGTCCTACCGCTGCCATCCAGGATGGTCCACACGCTGGTCAGCGCGGCTGCTGGTGTTGCGATGACGAGGGGTGCCAGGAGCTGGCGACTCCTTGCAACCTTGCCGTTGTGGTTAGCACTCGTGTTTTCTAACTACCTCGTGTGGACGTTCCAAAATTGGACTTCCGAGGACTATTTTAAGAGCCGGGAAGAACATCGATTGCGGTTTAACAATCAGCACAAATTCAAAAGTGAATTACGAGATAAATGAGAAACACAGTGCAAAGAACTGTTCAGCTTCAGATCTTCGAGTTTTCATCTGCTTTGCGACTGATCAATTCTGCTTCTTGGTTATCTTCCTGCCGGCAAATCTTCCTGCCCGCCTCTTGTGTTTGAACGTGCTCAGTTCATGTACATCCCGTCAGATTCGCTCGTACGTCCAAGGCGCTCGCATCTCGCGGGCTAGCCACTTATTGGCTTCACGGTCGCCGACGAATTCCTCGCTTGTTGGATTCCACTCGAGCTTACGTCCCAACCGCAGAGCGATGACACCCAGATGACAGACGCTCGCTGAGCGGTGTCCGATTTCCGCGTCACAGATCGGCTGCTCGCGCGAGCGAACGGACTCGAAAAAATTCCCCATGTGGTTGTTGCTCGCCGGCAACCGGACGGCTGAATCGGGGAGCGGCGTTGTGAGCAGATCGGGATTGCTGGCCTCGATCTTTCCCCGTGTGACGAAAATCCAGCCGTCAGCACCTGTGAATCGCACTCCGTGTTGCTGGCCCTTCGGATCAAGCACCGTCCCGTTCCAGGCGTTCGCGGTCGTACTGCGACAAGTTTGCGTCACACCGTTGGCGTAGGCATAGTTCACTTCATATTCGCTAAACGCGGAAAAGCCCTCAGGAATCATCTCCACCAGCGGTTTCGCTTCGACGCTGACCGGGCCACTCCGTTCGTAACCCGTCCCCCACTGCCCGATATCCAAGTGATGAGCTCCCCAGTCGGTCATCGTGCCGCCGGAGTATTCCCACCAGTAGCGAAATGTCACGTGACACCGTTCCTTCACGTAATCGACTTGCGGCGTCTGCCCGAGCCACATATCCCAGTCGAGTCCCGCCGGTACGGGTGCTTTCATGAACGGGCCCTCACGGCGTCCATGAGGAAGCCAGACATCGACGTGTTGGAGTTTGCCGACCCGTCCGTTGCGCACCAGTTCACAAGCCAGCCGGAAGCTTTTGTCGCTCCGCTGCTGACTACCGGTCTGCAGGATTTGTTTGGTTTCGCGCACGACCCGCACGAGCTGCTTACCCTCGTCGATCGTGAGTGTAAGTGGCTTCTCGCTATAAACGTCTTTGCCCGACTTCAGCGCGGCGATATTGACAAGCGTGTGCCAGTGATCGGGCGTGCCGTTGACGATGACGTGAATATCGTCGCGTTCGAGCAGCTTGCGAAAGTCCTTGAACGTCGCCGCTTCCGGCCACATTTTCTTGGCTGCGGCCAGGCTCGCGTCATCGACATCGCAGACGGCCAGCATCCGTCCGTGCCGTGCCGCTGCGTTAGCATCCCCCCGCCCCTGTCCCCCGCAACCGACGAGCGCGATGCCGGGTGTATCGTTTGGTCCGAGCGGCTTGGCAAAGGTACTGGCAGATGGTTCGTCAAACCACCTCGGCAGACTCGCCACGGAAATGCCCGCAACCGTTTGTAAGAGAATACGCCGAGAAATTGTTGTGTTCATCATTAGTTCCCGTTCCAAGTTTGGTGCATTGGGTTGCGATTCGTAGTGTCTCTACGCCGAAGGCGTTACACATAGTAGCCCAGGGTCGCGGCGATTGGCCGCGCACCCTGGGTAACGAGTCCAATGACCGCCTTTACCCTGAAAGGGTTACACACTGCCGTAGAGTTCGATTGTTTGACCCCTTCGGGGTAACGAACAAGAAGGTCGACCGTAACCCAGGGTGCGCTCGCTTTGCTCGCGACCCTGGGCTGGTATGTGTAACGCCTTCGGCG
>CAZFLF010000109.1:0-11050 GCA_964519825.1 uncultured Pirellulaceae bacterium
GTGTTGATCCCACTCATCAACATCGTTTTCATGCTGGTAATGTGCGCTCGTCCTAGCCTGCCGGGTGACACATGGTCCGCACGCTCGCGAAATACCAGCACTCGGGACCAAGCCAAAAGTGCCGCGATCGCCGTCGGTGCGAGCTTGATCATTGGAGCCGTGATGTTGTTGATCAGTGTTTACGCATTTTCTTCGTACGGCACGTCCGTATTCCTCGGGACGCCTGTGCTAATAGCCGCGTCAGCTTCGTACCTCCACAATCGCCAATATGCGCGCGGACTCGCATCGTCGATTGGAGTGGGATCCGCGTCGATTCTCTTCGCCGCGGCGGGATTGATGTTGTTTGCGCTGGAGGGACTCATTTGCATCGCGATGGCCCTGCCGCTAATGCTTCCGCTTGGCGTGTTCGGTGGCCTCATCGGCAAGGCAATCGCCGATGCCACACGGCGACCGGCGCGTGAGTTGATCGCTGCCACCCTCTTGTTACCCTTCATCGCTGGCGGGGAACGCCTCCTAAATCGCACGGCGGAGTACGAGGTACTTACCGTCGTCGAGGTGAATGCACCGCCAGAAGTCGTCTGGAATCACGTCATCGCCTTTCCTGACCTGCCGGAGGCGACTGAGTGGTATTTCCGGCTCGGCATCGCCTCCCCGCAGCGTGCGCGGATCGTCGGTGAAGGAGTCGGCGCCACTCGGTACTGCGAATTCACGACCGGAACTTTTGTCGAGCCGATCACGGCCTGGGATCCGCCGCGCCGGTTAGCGTTCGACGTCACCGAGCAACCCGAACCGATGTTCGAACTCAGTCCTTATCAACACGTTCATCCGCCGCATCTGGACGGGTTTTTGCGTAGCAATCGCGGCGAGTTTCGCTTGATGGCGCTGCCTGGCAACCGCACCCGACTCGAAGGTCGCACGTGGTACGAATTCGCAATGTTCCCGCAGTCCTATTGGACTGCTTGGTCCAACCTCCTCATCCACCGCATCCACTTACGCGTCTTGCGACACATTCAAGAACTCTCGGAACAAAAACCGCTCCAAACTCAGACAGTCTGAATTCACAAACGAGATTCCACAAATACACACAAATACAGACAGTCTAAATTGGGCGTTTGAATTGGGCAGATTCAGATTGTCTGGTTCTAAACCTTAACTCGATTCGCCTCTTCTTTCACCCTAAGCTATTAGTTAGGAGGGATGCAGATGAGGCGACAATTCTTTCGTTTTGGTGTTCGACAACTACTTTTATTAGTTAGCGTGCTGTCTGTGTTTCTAGCTGTCGTGACTTGGCGCACACAAAACGAGCGCAAAATAAAAGACAGAATTCGCATATTTGAGGAGGCTCAAGCGAATCTTGAGAAAGCAGTTCGCAACAATGACGTGGCGCTAGCCCGAAAGGCTCTGGAGGCTGGAGCATATCCGAATGCGACGCTTGGACCATGCATTGAGAATGGCCAACTCGCAATTATCGAACTACTCTTGGAATCCGGTGCGGATGTCGAGCAAATGATGGCGATTCCCGGTTCACTAGTCGGGAACGGTCCTCCTATCTATGCCGCCATTTTGTGCCGCCAACCGACTCAAATCCGCCTGAAAATGATTCGGCTGTTAGTCAAGTATGGCGCGGATCCGCGCCGCGATGTGGGACGCAATGCGATGGACTTGGCCGTGCATCATTCGGAGCCCGAGGTGGCAGACTTACTCGTTGAGTTAGGCCTACCGTATGGCCCTCGTGAAATGGCAGCCTTCAATCGGCTAGAGGAACTCCAGTCGTATGTCGAGCAGAATCCAAACATTCTCCGGGAGCGAGTTAGGCCGCTCTACGGGACCAAAACCGGCCAAGAACCGACCTTGTTGGGAATTGCGCTGCGGAGGGGCTATCGGGAAATGGTGCTTTTCTTGATGGGGCAAGGAGCGCCGTTAGATACGCTAGAGGAGCTGGGACTAACCCTTCTTCATTTGGCGGCTCGTGGGGGCAATCCGGAATTGATCCGTCTGCTCGTCGCCCGTGGACTCGATGTGAACGCCAAAGATGAACGCGGTGACACGCCACTTACCGATTGTGCCTGGGACGCATCTCCCGAAGCGGTCCTTGCGTTGATCGAAGTTGGAGCAGATGTGAATGCTCGACGATCCGATGGAAAAACTGCGCTACATCTCGCTGTGTCTAACGAGCGTGTAGAAGTCGTCCAAGTTCTGCTTGCGGCCGATGCCAATCTCATGATTCCCGACAGAAATGGCCAGACCGCTGTCGACATTGCAAGAACGAAAAACGGTGTGATCGCCGGGCTGCTGACGAAAGCCGTCCAGAGGAACGCGCCAGTAGTCCCCGAATAGGGAGCGTTCGAGGAGCAATCAGTTTATCCTGAAGGTGATGACCCACGCTGAGTACGACGAGGACAAGTGGAAGAAAGACTGCGGCTGTTACGAGCCTCGCCCTCCGAAGCCTAACAAGAAAACCAAGGCTGGGCCTGAGAAGCGAAAGAAACGAGGAGCTTGACGATGGCGACGAAGTCGCAATTCCGCCTGAAAGGTAAGTGCCGAGACTCGTATCTAGAGCTTGTGCTGGATTTTCCATTGGCGTCGATCAAATCCGATGAGCACCTTGCCGCAGCACAACGGGTGATGGACCGGCTACTCGCCCGTGCCACGCTCGACGCCGGCGAGGAGACCTATCTCGACGCCCTCAGCGACCTCGTGGGTGCCTATGAGGACGAGCGTCACCCCGTCGAACCGGCGTCCGATGCCGACATGCTCCGGCATCTGATGGATGCGAAGGGGGTCTCGCAGATTCAACTGAGCCGTGACACTGGGCTTCCAAAGTCCACGATTTCTGAAGTGCTCGCCGGAAAGAAGCCGTTCAGTCGGCAGATGATCCGCAAATTGGCCGACTACTTCCACGTCGATGTCAGCATTTTGACCGCGAACATCTGAGTTAGCGTCCCGTGACGACGAGCGCAAAGGCTCGACGACGAAAACGACAAATCCAGACAGTCTGAAAATGGCACGAGAATCAGCGGCGGGAAACCTGTAATGACTGAGACTCCTGTTCAGTTTGGTCCGAACGGATTTGCTTGAGCCAATGGTGGACGAAGAGCTGCTTCTCATTCGACAGAAGCGTGTCGGAATGACCGAGGATTGGCCGCAAGGTGGTGGACATCTGCAGCAGGCACAGCACAAAGATCAGCGCCCACGCCCTGATAAAGCCACTTGCGCGCCCGCCACAAGCGGTGACACCTCGAATCACAAACCGAATGCCAAAACCAATCGCCACGAGCCAGATGACGATGTGCAACACACCCATTGCGACCAGCGAGTCGGTCGAAAAGGTAAAAATGAAGGCGACGGGCGCGAAGCCCAACAGCATGATCGACGTGAGTGCCAACGCACCGCACAACAGCGAGGCAACTTGCCCCAGCTTGATCCGGGCACCGCTCAAGCAGGCGAAAATATACAGACTGGGAAGGCACAACAGGCCGGCAACGATCGTTCCCAAAACGATCTTGGTCGGCGCAGCCAGCCATTGGGCAGTCCCCGAATAGCTGCCGACGATGACACCGAAGAGCAAATGACCCAGGAGCAGAATCCCGAACAGCACTCCCAGCAAATTCGACTTCCCAAACAACACTTCGGGCGTCTTGAGCAGCACATCTACAATCTCGGACGCGTGGGGCCTTGCGGACAGCAAGGAAGCTGGCATTGGTCTCGTTCCCGAGGAAGACTGGCCGACTTTTCCGATTCCATCCGGATCCACAAATTGATCGGGTTCTGTCTCGTTCGGTTCGGCAAGGTGACAACCGCGGTCTCTTAATGATTGAGCGACAGTCAGTGTTTCAAGCATCATAGTGGCTGCTCCGGTTCACAAAGGAAAAGGGAGGCATTGGCGAGGGCTCACGCAGAGAGCACGGTCATCGCGTGACGAACAAGGGTCTCATAAAAGTTGCCATCGAACGGGTTGTCACGCAGAAAAGTGACCGGCAAATCGGGCGTTCCAAAAAAGGGACGCAGGCTCCACGACAGTTGGCAGCCTAGGAATAGGTTTCCGGCGAGCCAAGCACACAAGATCTGGGCGGCACGGCGCCGATTACCGCAGACGTGATTCAACACGCCGAACAGTCGCGCGTTGGCCACTGTACCGGCTGCTGCCATGATGAAAACCGTCATTACCAGCAATGTTGCGTATGCCTCGCCGGCGGCTGGCGACTGCATCGACGGCAGGTTGAAGACGATGAATAACGACAAGGGGGTCAGCGAGCCAACCACGATCGCGAAGATGGCAAAGCTCATCGTGATTGCCAGCAGACTTTGGCGGAATGAGATCCGTGCTCCAAGCAATTGGGCCAGCATGCCATTGAGAGCACCGTTGCTGATGGTCGTGACTAAAATGAGCACCGGAAATTTGACGGCCATGTAGCTGGCCTGCAGCGGCGATCGCCAGAGACCCAGGGACGCACCATAGATACCGCCGCCCAGCGTCACCCACAGCGCACACGAATAAAGAAGTCTCCAAGAGTCGCGTTCCAACCAGCTGGCCAATTCTTGTGCGTCGCCGCGACACAGTGCGGCCAAGTCACCACAAGTACGATTAAGCAGGTCAGACATTTCAGAACTTGAAGCGATTCCCGGGCCAGAGGAATCGACGGGCGTGTCCGCCGGTATTAATGGCTTGAGTGACCGCAACTTATCGCTAGCCAGTCGTGCATTCGCCCGTTGGGCGATTGTGGTGTTTTCGCAACGTCGTGTACAAAGCAAACAACGATTTCCCGACGCTGCAGATGAAGGTACGGCAGGGCTTGTAACCCTGGACGGATTAGGTGATTTCCGTGTCCGAGCCAAGAGTTTTTGATCCTTTGGTCGACGAACGACCAGCCCGGTACGTCGTGGGGATTGATTTAGGGACGACGAACTCCGCGGTCAGTTTTGTCGATACTCACGAGATGCCTTGGCGCGTGCGCGATTTGCCGATTCCGCAGCTCATCGCACCTGGGCAAGTCGAATCGCGTGAGACACTCCCTTCCTTTCACTACCAGGCGGCGGGGGACGAAGCGGTCCTCGGAGCGTTGCGGTTGCCGTGGTCGACTCGTGATCCAAACTTCGCAGTCGGCGTGTGGGCCCGGGACGAAGGGGGACTGCGTGCGGGCCGGTTGATCGCTTCGGCGAAATCGTGGCTGTGCCACAGTGGCGTCGATCGCACTGCCGATCTGCTGCCGTGGCATGCGGCCGCCGATGTCGAGCGACTTTCGCCGGTCGAAGTCAGCGCTCGGTACTTGCGCCATCTGCGCGATGCCTGGAATGCCAAGTTCCCGCACGAGCCGTTGGCAAAGCAAGACATCGTGCTCACGTTGCCGGCGTCATTCGATGAGGTGGCTCGCGAGTTGACGATCGAAGCGGCAGCGCGGGCCGAACTTCCGCGCGTGGTACTGATCGAGGAACCGCAAGCCGCATTTTATGCCTGGGTCTATCGGCGGCGCGACGATTGGCACGAGCGAGTCGAGCCGGGGCAGACCATTCTGATTTGCGATATCGGCGGCGGCACAACCGATTTTACGTTGCTCCGCGTGCGCCGCGGCAACACCGACACGGACCAAGTTCAGTTCCATCGCGTCGCGGTTGGCGACCACTTGATCCTCGGCGGAGACAATCTCGACTTGGCCCTGGCCCGGCGGATCGAGGAACGCCTCTCTCAGACGCGACGGCTCGAACCGCGCCAGTGGGAAACGCTCGTGCGAATCTGCCGCACGGTGAAGGAAACTCTGCTCAGCGACGGCGCGCCTGACACGATGACCGTTCATCTGCCCGGCGCGGGGGCAAAGGTGATTGGCGGCGGCCTCGATATCGAAGTCACGCGTGACGAAGTGCGCGAGCTGTTGGTGGAAGGCTTCCTGCCGCGCGTCCCCCTCGACGCACTCCCACAACGACGACAATCGGGATTTCAGGAGTTTGGATTACCGTACGCGCCCGATCCGGCAATCACGCGGTATCTCGCGCAATTCCTGCAAATACATCGCTCGGCGGGACTCGATGAAAGTGCCTCGCGCAACGAGCGATCTGGGAGACCGGATGCGATCTTGCTGAACGGCGGATTCTTTGCGTCGCCGATTCTGCGCGATCGTTTGCTCGCGGTTGTGGCGTCGTGGTTTCGCGAGGAGGAAGAGCTTTGGACGCCACAACTGCTGGATCATGATCGCTTGGATTTGGCGGTCGCGCGCGGAGCGGCCTACTACGGTATGGTGCGGCGCGGATTAGGAGTGCGGATCACGGCCAACGCCGCGCGGAGTTATTACGTCGGCGTCGAGAGTCAACCGCCAGCCGTGGTTTGCTTGCTGCCTGGCGACGCAGCGCCGGGGGAAGATGTGCGATTGCCGGGGCGTACGTTTCTGCTGACGGTTTCTGAGCCGGTTGAGTTTCCGCTGTACGTGTCGAGTACGCGACTGACGGATCGGCCAGGCGAACTGATCGCAGTGCAGACGGAACAAATGAGACCGCTGCCGCCGATCCGCACCGTGATCCGCACACAACGGCGCGGGGACACGGGTGCCGCTCACGTCGAACTTCACGCGCGATTGTCGGAAATTGGCACCATCGAATTGTGGTGCAACGAAGTCGGGCGCGATCGGAGCTGGCGGCTGCAATTCGACGTCCGTTCGGCGACCCAAACGGACGTCGCTGCCCGCGAAACCGCGGGTGAGGCGGCCGGTTTCGTCGACGAAGAAACGTGGCGCGATTGTGCCGCGTTAATTGCCGAGGTTTTCGGACCGGAGGGCCAGGCGAAGCCCGACAGCTTGATGAAACGGCTTGGACAGAGGCTTGGTGCGAGCAGTCAGGAATGGCCGCCGTCGCTGCTGCGCCGCATGTGGGAAACTTTGTTGCAACACGAAGCCGGCCGGCGCCGCAGCACGGCACATGAAGCGAGGTGGCTGAATCTCGCGGGATTCGCTTTGCGCCCTGGATATGGCGTCGCGGTCGATGACTGGCGCGTGGCGGAAACGTGGCGCACGATACGCGGAAAACTCTCCTTTCCAGCCGGCTCGTCACGCATCGAGTCGTTGATTCTCTGGAGGCGCATCGCCGGCGGATTGTCGTCCGGTCAACAGCGCGCGATCATCGAACCGCTACTGGCACCGCTGCGCGACTCACGACGCCGTACTCCGTCGCGGCGCGGATCGAACACGCCGCGGGGCGACTCGCCGGAAATGTGGACGTTGCTGGCGTCGCTGGAGTTGTTGCCGATCGCGACCAAGATCGAATTCGGTGACATTATCGCGGACTTGCTGCGCGACTGGCGAGGAAATGGGAATTCTCAGTCTCTCATCTGGGCCCTCGGCCGGCTCGGCCAGCGAGTACCGCAATACGGTCCGCTCAACACCGTCCTTCCCAGCGAGAAGGCCGCGGAGTGGCTCGGTGTCTTGCTGTCTCCATCGCACGTGGAAGGTGTTACTGCCTTGAGTGTGATGCAATTGACTCGATTGACCGACGATCGCTACCGTGATCTGGACGAGTCCGCTCGGAAATCGGCCCTGAATTGGCTCGCGCAAACCGGCGCATCGGAGCATCTCGTAAGACTCGTCCGTGAAGTGGGCCGACTGGACGCCGAGGAGCAAAAGCAAGTCTTTGGCGAGTCGCTGCCCAAGGGCTTACGGATCGTTTAGGTGCCACCTTTGACTTGCCGCCTCGAATCGTCCTTCCTAGACTGACCGTCTCATTTGGGGAGTGGAAGACATGGCGACGATTCAATGCCCGCACTGCTCACATAAGCTGACGCTGCCGTCGGCTCCGAGCGCTGGCGGATTGAATTGCCCCCAATGTCAGCGGTTGTTCGCGATTTCATCTGGTTCGGCGCCGGCCGTATCGAGCATCCATTCAAAGGCCAGCGATACATTCGACCCGTATTACAATTGGCTCGGGATCCCGCCCCACGATCAGCCGCCACACCATTACCGGTTGCTCGGACTGGAGCTATTCGAAGCAAATAGCAACGTGATTGACAACGCCGCGAATCGCCAGTCGGCCCATCTCCGGACGTGCAGCCTCGGTGCACGGGCGGCATTTGCGCAAGAACTGTTGAACCAGGTTGCTGCGGCGCGAATATGTCTGCTCGCGGAAACGCGCAAGGCCGAGTACGACGCGCGGCTGCGGAGCCAGATTGCGCCATCCACTCCGGCTTCGACCGCGCAGCATGAATCAAACTTGCCGATCACAAGCTCATTAGGGGTATCCAGCCGGCCGAAATCCGCTCGTTCGAAGAATTCAACGGTCGAAGTTTTGAAGATCGTGTTGGGTGGGATCGCGGGATTGGCGGCTGGGTATGTCTTATTGCTGGTCTTCTTTCCGGACCTGATCAAACTACAACCGAAGTCGGCGAAGGTTGTGCCTCACACCACCTCCCGCCAATCAGCGACCGCTTCCAAAACTCCTCAAGAAAAATCGTTCCCGTCGACACTCAGACCAAAGTCGAAGATTCCGCCTGTCCCGGTCGGCATCGGCCGTGCGTCTACACCGCCGGCGATTACGGATGGGAATCAGCCGGCTCATCACCCACGCGCGGTTATCCGCACGCCACAGCCCAAGCCAGCCGACGCCGTAGTCTCGGAGGAAAACAAGGCCGACGAGAACCCGGATTCCAGTCCAGCGAAATCTCCACCCCCTGCCCGCAGTCCGGCCGATTTGGCTCAGCCGTCCATTCCCGCACCGGTCGCCGATACCGATCAGTTTCCAACAAGTGTGGCCCTTCCGCCGTCCGATGCGACAAACTGGCTGACATTGGTTCCCTTGTCGAATGGTCCGGATAAAGTTGAGTTGATTTCCGCATTCGATCCGGCCGTCGCAAAAGTGTCGCTGTCTTTAGAAGCGGCTGTGGGGTGCGATGCCAACAGTTGGTGGATCAAGTTTGAGGTTGCTGCGGCGGACCAGGCAAAATCGGTGGAGGGTACCTTGGCCGAGATACAGATCGAGCCATCGAGTGGCGACCTGCAATTCCGCTGGCAGACAGGCAACTCGATAGCGGCTGCAGCTCTGGCCAATTCGTGGTTGAAATTCGATTTCGAATCGCGGATCCGTTTTCTGGCCATGCGACGTCCGCTCGTCGTGGTCCCGTTGAAATTGGATTTCGAGAAGGAGCGAGTCATCCTGCCACTAGTGGTTGACTCGATCCCAGCCACCGACCAGCTCTATCTGGACCTGACACCACTTACCGGCTTACCGAGTAGTGCCATATTTCGTAATGGCGTAGGTCAAGCCAAGCTCGACCGCGAAGTGGTCATCGAGTTCTCGGACATGCCTGGTGCGCAGATTGGCGTCAAGTTAGCTAAAGTCCCTCAAGCGCCGCTTGGCCTGATCATTGAACCACGCTTCAAGGACGGACCGTCCCGCGAGTTTGATCTCACTTTCGCTCAACTGGAAAAAACGCAGCGCGCCTCGATGGAGGCCGTTCAGGAGGCAAAGGGAAAAATACGTGGATTGTCCAGTAACCTGAGTTCCGCACAGTCCGACCTCAAATCCGCTCAGGGTCGCTCCGTAAAGAATCTCAATCAGGCGAAACAGAAAGCGTTCGATACCGCACGCCTGGAAGGGATTGTCCGGGACGCCAATCGCCGACTGGTCGCGATGCGCGAGCAGGAGGCGGGCGCACAATCCCGCCTGAACAATGTTCCCAAAATACTGGCGTTCATGCGATCACTCCACGGCAAGGAAATTCCGTTTCGCGTGGTCGTGAAGGCCAGTGTGGCGGAATTGGCCTTAGCGGAAGGGATCATCGGGGGCGGCGCAAAATGAACGGACGATCGCGCGAGTGAATCTCTTACGCTTTGCGAATCTTGTGTCGCTGATCCGCGACATTGCGAGTTGCATTTCGAGTGTCGACGACCAGCCGGGAATGGCGCACGATGAAGTCCCAATCATACGCCGAATGATCGGTGGCGATTAGCACGCAATCTTGCTCCGCGAGAAACGCTGCTGTCAGCGATTCGCTGGATAAGTCCGGCACGTTGTAATGCCGCATGGGTGGCAACCGGGGAATGTGAGGATCGTTGTAGCTCAGCACCGCGCCGCGAGCCTGCAGCAGTTCCATGAGCTTGAAGGAAGGACTCTCGCGCGGGTCATCCACGTCCTTCTTATACGCTACGCCGAGGATCGCGATCTTGCTCCCGCGCACCGCACGGCTCCGTTCGTTCAGTGCATCGACGACCGTATGCACGACGTACTGCGGCATCGATGCGTTGATTTCACCAGCAAGTTCGATGAACCGAGTTGCCTGATCGTGCTTTCGCGCCAACCAACTCAAATAGAACGGATCGATTGGAATGCAATGTCCACCGAGGCCGGGACCGGGATAGAAAGCCTGGAAACCGAATGGCTTCGTCTTGGCGGCGTCGATGACTTCCCAGATGTCGATGCCGATCCGCTGAAAAAGCACTTTGAGCTCGTTGACCATGGCGATGTTTACCGAGCGGTACGTGTTCTCCAGAATCTTGCACGCTTCGGCCACTTCGCAACTGGAGACCGGAACGGTGCGCACGACAGCATGCGAATAGAGCGCGACGGCCAACTCGCGGCTGGCATCGTCGAGACCACCGATGACCTTGGGAATACTCGAAGCGGTGTATTGGGCATTGCCCGGATCTTCGCGTTCCGGACTATAGGCCAGGAAAAAGTCATCGCCGAGCGACAGGCCGGATTGGCATAGGATCGGCAGCACCACGTCGCGAGTTGTTCCCGGATAGGTCGTGCTTTCGAGCACAACCAATTGTCCGCGACGCAGCGATCGGCTGATCTGCCTAGCCGTGTTCTCGACGCACGATAAATCGGGATCGCGATTCGCGTTAAGCGGGGTCGGCACGCATATCAACAGGACGTCGGGTTCGCCCAGCCGAGCCATGTCGGCGGTCGGCACAAACTGGTTTCCCCGTAGGCATTCGGCGATCCACCGCGATGGGATATGCTGGATGTAGCTTTCGCCAGACTTGAGTCGCGCGATTTTTTCGGTGTCGACGTCGAATCCCATGACCCGCAGGCCGGCGTTGACGAACGCTCGCACGAGCGGTAGACCGACGTA
>CAZFLF010000110.1:0-11039 GCA_964519825.1 uncultured Pirellulaceae bacterium
TTGGCCGCCACCACCACCCATGCCACCGCCTCCCATGCCACCGCCTCCCATGCCACCGCCCATGCCTCCCATGCCGCCGCCGCCGCCGAACTGGGCGTGGACACCCGCAAACGCTTCCGGCAGTTTGACGCTGAGGGGCTTGTTGGTCTTATTGGTGATGATGACGTTGCCGCTCTTGGAATCTTTGAAAATAAGCTGCACTTGAATTTCACCCGACTTCATCGCAGCAAACATCTCCACGGTTTCGGGTTTTTCAGGCGCTGCCTTCGTCTTCTTCGTGGCAATGACTCGCTTCTCGGCCCGCGCGAGATCCACGCCCACCGCAAGTAAGACAACACAAGCTGCCGCAGCGTGAACAACATAGAAATGGCGAAGTGACATCGGCATGGATCCTGGGAACTGTTGGAACTCTCGGGACTAACTGGATGGTATGTTGTACTTTAGTTTAGTTTATGACAGTGGTTAGGCCAAGCGAATATTGGCCGGATTTGGCGACTTCCTCCATTCTGACTGGCCATTCTCCTAGTTCAATGCCGCGATGCGTTTCGTTGCAGGGTACTTCCTGGCGCCCCTCAAGATTCTCTGGGCGTTACCCTGGACTGTAATCGGAGTTATGTGCGGCGTTGTCGCGATTCTGACGGGCGGTCGAGGACGCATCGGTCGGGGCGTCGTGGAGTTTTGGGGAGGGGCAATCGGTCGGATACTGCCCCGGATGCCGCTGGCGGGAGGAGCCGCAGCGATCACTTTTGGTCATACCATTCTGGCTCGCTCGAGGGACGAATTGGAATCGTGCCGCGAGCACGAACTGGTCCACGTCCGGCAATATGAGCGGTGGGGGCCGCTGTTTATACCAGCCTATCTCGTCTGCTCGCTTGTGCTTTGGCTACGTCGCAAGTCGGCCTATTTCGACAACCCGTTCGAGCAACAGGCGTATGACACCGAGACTACGTTCGTCAACCAATCGCCGGCTTGGCTGAATCGGCAAATCAGCTTAGCGCTTGTTGTCGCGTTGGGCGGTTTGGTGGCGGGGCGCTTAAGTCGCATGGGGTGGGTTTGGGAACTGGCTACGCACTTTCGGATGATCTATCTATTCGCGCTGGCGCTCGTTGCCCTCCTCTATTGCCTTCTTTAGCCGCAGGCCGTTCGAACAAATCACCGTCATTCCGCTGGGAGATTCCGGCGTGCCGTCCATCGTGGCTCAGGTCGCCGTCGGTGGGCGACGGCTTTCCATTTTTTGCGTACATGTGCTCCCGCCCATGGGATCGAGTCGTGCGGCGGAACGGAATGAATCGCTCGTTACACTCGCGCAACTGGTGCGCGAGCAATCGGATGATGTCTTGGTAATCGGCGATCTCAACTGCACGTCGTGGTCGCCATACTTTGATGACTTGCTGGTGTCCGGTAACTTGCGCGACTCGCGACTCGGTTTCGGTTTGCAGCCCTCCTGGCCGGTGATGCCAGGCCTAGGCCCCATTCTCCCTATCGACCACTGCCTCGTCTCGAGCGGAGTCGTCGTGCACTCGCGCCGGCTCGGCTCCGCGATTGGTTCAGATCATCTACCGATTGTCGTCGACGTGTCGCTCCGCACGGAACGCAGCGCGACGCAGCGTTAATGTGTGGAAAGTTATCTCACCGTAACGAAGTCATTGTGATTCAGCAGCACGTGGACCAGATTCTCAGTCGCGCGTTCCAGCGGTTGGGTCGCGGCTGGAGTAACACGAGGATTGGCCGCCGGAAATGCGCCACGCGGTGAATTCTGGATCAGCGTGATGTGGCGTTCCAAGAAGTGACGGCAAGCGGCAATCTCTGCGGGGCGGGGTGATCGGGCCAGGATTCGCTCGTAAGCGGCCTCGATGAACCGAGCGAAATCGGCCTGTGGACCGCTCACTGGATAGTCCGCGGCGATGCTCGTGGCGAGCTTTCGCGCGGCATCGAGTGAAACGGAGCTGTTGAATAATGCCAGCGATTGTTGCGGTACAACGCTCTCTTGGCGTCGATAACACTCGTTCGGATTTGCCTGATCGAACAATTCGAGGAACGCCATCTTCTCGTTGGGGGTGCTGCGGAAATACAAACTGCGGCGGCGCGAGTCCAGGCCCGCGGACTCAGGTAATTCCGGACCGCCAAACGCTAAATCGAGTTCTCCCGAAACGTAGAGCACACTATCTCGGATTACTTCGGATTCTGCGCGGTGCGAATTCATCCGCCACAGCCACCGGTTTTCTCGATCGCGAGCCAGATTCACTGCATCGGTCGGGCCTTCCGTGGAAGCCAGTCTGTAGGTGGCGGACGTAACAAGTTTCCGATGCAGTTGCTTCATGCTCCAGTGCCCATCGACCAATTCGCTGGCCAGCCAATCCAACAGTTCCGGATGGCTTGGTTGGCGGCCATTGAGTCCGAAGTTTGCCACTGTTGGTACGAGAGCCTCTCCGAAATGACGCAGCCAGATGTGATTCACAGCGATGCGCGACGTCCGCGGATTCTCTGGATTCGCGATCCAGCGCGCTAGTGCCAACCGACGACCACTGCTGGTCGAGGGGTAGATCGCCCCCAGAGGAGCATACTTCCCATCCGTTTTTGCCAGATTCGCTCGGGCGGCCTCCGCTTCTTTTTGGGCCGCGGTGAGTTTGGTCTCGGCATCGGCGACGGCCTTTTGCTTGGTCGCATCGTCTTTAGCGGGAGCATTGCGCGCCACTTCCAAAGCCTGTTCGGCCTGCAGCAATTCGTATTCCGATTTGGCAACTGCGACGGAACGTTCGGCCTTCCCCGCCGCTTGCGCCAACTCGTCGGAATTGCTTGCGGTGACCACCTTCGCGCGATCGGCGGCAATCCGGGCTTCCAGAGACGTCCCCTCGGCTCGGGCTACGACGCCCTGTTTTTCCGCTAGTAAAACTGCTCGTTCCGCCAATTGTTTCTGCCGTTCGAGATCGGCGAGGGTTGACGGCTCGAACGGAGATCGAGTTTTCTCGGCGACTCCGCTCGCCAGTTGGAAATCAGTCGGTAACGGATGGAATCGCAGTTCATGGAATTCCGCCGCGCCGGAATGAGTCCATAACGCGAACGATCCATCGCGTCGTGGCGTTGGCATCGTATAGGCCAGCATCAATTCACCATTCAACCAAACATTTAATTGCCGCTCACGTACGGCGATATCCATCGTGACTTCTTCCTGAAGCCGCAACTGGCACGGAAAGATACCGGCCGGTGGATAGTGCTCGGTCCCTTGCAGGCGATGAAACGCCTGGACACTGGCCTTGGTGTTGTTGGTTGCAGTGTAGATCGCCTGGCCGTCGCGCAAATCCGTAACGTCGAAGAACAATCCAACCGAATGAATCTCGCCTGCCTCCAGTGTTTTGTACCGCAGGCGTGCCGCAAAATCGCGCGGCAGAGCGACGTTTGCCAGCATTGTTGGAAACGTGCCAGGCTGTTTTTGCGCGACGTGCCCCGACTCATATTCCCATTGCCCGCCGATCGGTTTCCAGATTTCCGGACGCGGTTGATCGAAGTGATCATCAAAGTTGGGTGCGGAAAGTTCGACCTTCTCGCGCCCGGCGACGAACTCGTCCAACCGCTGCTTCGCGCGATGGACCGCCGAGTTCGCGTCGGCCACTCGCCGTTCCGCCACGTCGATCAACCGGCGGGATTGTTCCGTCAGTCCTGCCAGGACTTCTTCCGTCAAGTACGGCGCGACCACAGTCGGCGGCAACGATATCGATTGGATCTCGATGTCGCCCGTCCCGAATGCAGCTGGAATACCGGGGTGTAGTGGCTCGTCCTGCTTCGGTGAGCGACTGTCACCGCGCTGGAAAAGATAAGTGGGTGCGTCAAGCTGCTTGTCATACACGAACGACACACCCTCCTTCAGCACCTGCCCCAACGTCGCGTCCTTTTCAGTGTCGAGCCTGACCGAGATCGGATCGGTGCGCACGTCATGCGGCTCGAAAAACGCCCGGAACCGAAAGTAGTCGCGTTGCGTGATCGGATCGAACTTGTGGTCGTGGCAGCGTGCGCAGTTCATCGTTAATCCCAAGAACGCCTGGCACGATTGCTCCACCGTCTCAAACATCCAAACGTTGCGGTCGAACTTGTACCAGTTGCGGCCGAGAAATCCGGTGGCTCGAACGATGTCTGGATTTCCGGGAGCCAGTTCGTCACCGGCAAGCATCTCGATCACCATCTGGTCGTATCCGTGGTCTGCGTTGAGCGAGTCAACGATCCAGTCTCGCCACCGCCAGATGTGTCGCTGGCTGTAGCGCATTTCATTGCCCGCACGGCTGCCGTACCAGTCGCTGTAACGCCAAACGTCCATCCAGTGCCGTCCCCAGCGCTGGCCGTACAACGGATTGGTCAGCAGCCAGTCGACAACGCGATGCAGCGCGTCAGGTCGATCGTCGGCGAGGAACTCATGCAATTCGTCGGGGGTCGGTGGCAGGCCGATCAGGTCGAGATAGACTCGCCGCAGCAGGACTTCCTTGGTTGCGTCGGGGCGAGGCGTCACACCATGTTCTGCGTACTTCGCCGCCAAAAAAGTGTCGATTGGATTACGTGGCCAATCGGAACGTTCGGCGAGGGTCGGAGCGCTGGGCCGCCGGACTCGTTGATACGACCAATAGGTGCGCGGGTCGACCGCCGGCTGTTCATCTACTGGTGAGGTCGCCCCCTGTTCGATCCATTTCTTGATGATCTCGATCTCAGCGGCAGAAAGCGGTGCTCCCTCGTTCTCGGGCGGCATGCGAAATCCTGCCGTGCCGGTGATAACTCCGATCAAGAGACTTGCGGAGACGTCGTCCGCAACCGCAGCCGGTCCGGTTTCGCCTCCCTTGCGGATCGACGCTCCGGTATCGAGTCGCAATCCACCGTTCTGCTTCCACGCGCCGTGACAGACGTAGCAGCGTTTCGCCAAGATCGGCTTCACTGCACGCACATAGTCGACTTGTTCGCCGTTCGCGCCAACCGCTGCGAGAGTCGCGATGACGAATGGCAGCACGATTGCCGCCCGGAGAACCTTCGACGACCTAGGTGGGCTTATTTGTTGGATAATCAGCGTATGCCCTTTCCGTCTTGGCGTCTTTGCGTGAGCCCTCTGCTCATGTCTTGATCCTTCTTGGCCGGCTGTTTCCGAACTATTACTCCTGCGGAATCTTTCCATCCGGAATCACTTCCAAGCACACGACTCGGTCGTCTCCCCGTACATACAACAGACCATGTGCCAGAATCGGCGCCGCCCAGCACGGCGTTCGCAGCAAACGCAGCGCGCCACCGTCGTGCGGGTCAGTTCCCGGTCCGTCACGGCGTAAGACAACTTCGGAGACAACTTCACGGCGCTGCCGATTCACGCGCAGCAATTGCAGCGTGCCAAACTCGCCGAGATTGATGAAGTATCCGTCGACATACAACAAGGACGACCGGTCGAAGGTTTGCTCAGACCACATGACATCTCCGGTCTTCCATTCGATACACCGCAAATCGGCATCTGGAGAGTTTCGTCCGCTAGCTCCGTACAGGTACCCGTCGACATGGATCGGCGTGTTCCAATGCGCTCGAAACGCTTTGTCGCGTGTCCGGGGTTGATCTTTCCATACGACGTCATAGCCGTCGGGACGAACTCTCAGTAGTGAACTGCCGATCGAATAAGTCTCCGAAATGAAAACTTCGTCTCCGACCACAACCGGTGTGCTGGCGTTCACGCTTTCCAGCATCTCGGACCGCCACGGATATTGCAGGTCGACCTGGCCTGTTTGTGGTTCAAAGCCCACGAGTCCGCCGCGGCAGAATTGGAAGCACCACGAACGTTCACCGATTTTTGCCAGTCTGGTCGACGAATAACTTGCCAACTCGTCCGTGATGGAATACTTCACTTCACCGGTGAACTTGTTGAATGCGATGATGCCGCTGCCGTTGCCGTCGACCTGGCCGTTGCTTTGATACAGCCCAGGACTGCCGGGTGGGCTACCGCCGACCATGCAAATGAGCAAATCGCCCGCAATGGCTGGCGTACCGCCGACGCCGAAGAAATTCTGCACGACACCAAACTTCTCGTTCGTGTTCAGTTTCCAGACGACCCGTCCATCGGACGCCCGCAAGCAGTGCAATATCCCTTCGACTCCGAGGATGTAGACGCGATTGCCATCGATCACCGGCGAGGCGCGTGGACCATTGTTGTATCCCAGCAAGTCTTCATATTCGCTCCGATACTCGAACTGCCAAAGTTCTTTTCCCGTCTCCGCGTTGCAACAGATCAGGCGCGCGAAGCCACGCCCCGGCCGTTCCTCTCGTCGATCGAAATGGAAATATCTTCCCTGAGAGACCGAACCGATTCCGTAGCCCTTGCCGACTTCCTTCTGCCAGACAATGCGTGGTCCCGACTTGGGCCACGGTGTGATCAGCCCGGTTTCGGACGACTTGCTGTCAGCGGTGGGACCAAGAAAAGTCGGCCAGTCGCTCCCCCGCTGGCGCGTCCACAGGCTCGGCAGAGATTCGTCCGAGCCGACTGTGGATGCAGGATTTATCACAGGGTCCGCTGCGTCGGCGGTTCCAGCCGAATTCCTGCCACAAGCGAGGGACATGACGGCCAATGTCACGGAAAGTAGCCCGATGAACCTGTTCATACGATCATCCATCCTACCTGGTGCGAACTCGACGCAGACGAAGCCGGCGCTGAGAAGTAATATACCGAGCGGGATCGCTGCGTTTCTATTGTTCCTTGGGCAATCTTGCTTCTTCAATGGTGCATCGGGTGAAAGATGATCGTCGTCAATGACCGCTTGGTGATTCCCGATGCCGAGTTGCAGTTCACGTTTTCCCGCAGCAGCGGTCCGGGCGGTCAAAACGTGAACAAGGTGAATTCCAAGGCGTTGTTGCGCTGGAACGTGGTGGCATCTCCGTCGTTGCCAGAGGATTTGCGGACCCGCTTCATCGCCAAGTTTCGCCCACGGTTGACGCAAGACGGAGACTTGCTGGTCACCAGCCAACGGTACCGCGATCAACCGAAAAACGTCGATGATTGTTGCGAGAAAGTCGCGGCGATGCTCCGTGAGGTGCTGGTTCCTCCCAAGCGTCGTCGAGCGACGAAACCGACTCGTGGTTCGCGAGTCCGACGACTGAACGATAAGCGCCAGCGGGGGAGCAAAAAGGAAGGGCGTCAGCAAAAAGACTTCGGCGACTGATTGATCGGCTATTCGACCAATCGCACGGGATCGCCGACCCGGATCGTGCCACCAGTGATAACTTGGGTGCGCAGTCCGCCTCGATGACGAAACGCGGCTTGAAAACCGGGCTGAGTCATTTTCTCCAAGTAGCCGCAAGGTTCGCACAATTCGATCCCGCGCAACACAACTTCTCCCGCGCGAAATGTCCGACCGACAAGATGGTTTAGCGGCACCCCTTCGGTCAGCAGGTTTCGCCGGGTTTCGGTATGGGTGAGTGTAATCGCATAGTCGCGCGCCGCGCCGGCGATCGCCTCGCTTTCGATCAGTGTCACCTCCTTGTCCGGCTTGACGGCGCCGTTAAGAAATCCTCCCCGTCCGGCGGCATACCTGTCTCCGGTCAAACCCCGGCCGGGTTCAGTGGACACCGATTCGACGGATTGCGGTGGCGCTTTCGCCGCTGGGGCGATTTGGATCGCGAGTATTTTGCCTTCAAACATGGGTCGCGCGGGATTCGAAGTCGGATTCTGGAGGTGGTGTGGATGAAACGGTGCGCCGCAGGTTCCCGAACTCGGTGACCGCCAGTGTGCATTGCATCAAAAAGTTCACTTCCCTTGCGGCAACGTGGCCTTGATCAATTCGTAGTCACTTTGTGTCCGAGCCAAATAGACGTGGTCAAGCCACGCGTGTTCACCATCTGGAAACTGAAAGGTGATTCCAGTCAGCTCAAGATTCCCAAAGTCTCCGAAAAGGTCTCGTGTGAATACCTGCCAGTCGTTTGGCAACGCTTGATTGCTCAACCGTTTGACGGTCGGATCCGCGGGCGGGTTCACGCCAGCTTCGTAACTCGTGGGTCGCTCTGCGGCAGCAAGGTGTTGTACGGAAACTTGCACCCCGCCGCCACCCTGCTTGCGCACTGCGAACTGGAGAAAGCGATATTCACCCAACTGTGGACGTTCCCGAATCGCGAGGGGCCGGTTCAGCCGCAACTCGTATTCCGCAGCGATGGGGAGTCGGAGCGAGTGGGTTCCCGTGAACTTCTGTCGATCGTCAAACTCTCCCACAGGCCTCATTGGAGCGGCGGTGGAAGGGCTCGCCAAAACCGGCGTGGAGTCTTCGAGCAGGCGATAAAACATCGGATGCTGCCCCACGAAACTAATTGCGCGCCACAACACCGGGACACGATCAGGGGTCGGCAACTGACGCAACTCAATCGCGATCGATGGAATGTTCTTCCGGCGCGGTTCGGCGAGCGACAGGATCAGCGGGCGAAAATCGGAACGAGCTTTATCGTAGAGGGGTACATCCCATTCGACCGGCATCGCGTCTCCGATCTTTACGGACAGTTTGCACGGCGGGCCGGGAGGCTGCGTGCGCACGGCATCTACCACGAGCCATTGGTCATCGGTGGAAAGCGAGTAATTCTTGGTGAGTTTGATCGCACCACCGCTGACGCTAACTGCCGTGCGGTACTCGCCACTGTTGGCGGGCGCCTCGGCAAAGAAACTGGTGCGTTGAACTTGGCCCCCCGGTTCAACCAGCCATTCCCAGCCATCCCAGGCGAGGTTGTGTCGGTATAGACGCGAGTCGATCTGTAGCTTGACCGCGTTCGGATCAAGCTCCACGACCGGATCAATCCAATTTGCTTGGTCGCGAATGTTGAACGGATCTGCGTTGAGCGGCCGGTTGACCAGCACTGGATCAACTTGCAGAACGATTCGTCGCAGTGAATCGCCCGATCCGCTGATTCCGAGAGCTCCGGTGTCCAAGAGACTTTCTGAACCGACCAGGATGGGCCCCTGATACAGCGCGTTATTTCCGGCGGAGGCGTTGAGGATCCGCGCCTGGACGCAACCGCCGGTTTTCATCGAGGCGTCGATGGCAAATTCCGACCGCAGTGTCCGTGCGATGGGGGGCAATTCAAACTCCAATTCGCAGAACGCTTGCACGCCGAAACCCCAACCTGCTTCGCGAGTTGCCGATCGCAGCGGCCCGGACTGGAGATTGCGGTTCGTGGCAAACGGAAAAGTGGCTGAGCCAAGCGCTGATCGTTGATCAACGCGGACCGGTGGCACTCGCGATAACGGAACTTCATGTGGCGCGAATGACCGACGCGCCCACACCGTTCCTTGCCCTAGCCACACAATGTCGAGACTCCAAGCGGGTTGCACACCAAGCACCCAACGGTTGAGATCCTTGGCATCTCCAACGACACGGGGCAACTGCCGTTCGAGCGAAGTCGTAACGATCAAGCCGGACGTCGTATCCGCTTGCAGCAAACGTCTCTGGCCGTCCGGCGACAACATCGCCAATTCGTCGAAATAAGTTGGCCAGAATTGGCCGGGTGCAAGATCGACTTCAGCCAACTCATTGAGTGACAATCGGCGAGGCCCCGAATCCAACAGCAAACTTACCGCTCCAGCCGACCAACGGATGGAACGGAACCGTAGAAAACTCCCGTCCCGAAGGAACGCTGTACGCGGTTGCCATTGATCGTTTCGTCGTCGGTTCCAAACGACGCGTCGGACATAATTTGCGTTGATCCGCAGCAACGTCGATTGAGGTTCCAACGTTGCGAAATTCGGACCTTCATAGCGCACGATGAAATGGGACGGCAATGGCGAGTACGGCGAGTCGTCACCGGGACGAAAGTCGACGACGACCCCCGGTAAGCGATCCCCGGTGGTCATTTCGACAAATGCTTCCGGCGTCAGTTGCGGCGGCGACAGAGAGCGATCAACCAGCCAACGTACCGGGTTGACCGGGTCAAAGAGCGATTGCGCGTCCAGTTTCGGGATTGCTTCGGGAGCGTGCCAATCGGAAAGTGTGTTCCCTTCGACAAACGCGCCATTTGCGAACCGAGCAACGAATCGGGCCGGATTCGCGGCCAACACTGAACTTGCCAGCCACGAACTCGCCAGCCAAGCCGAACCCCCCAGAAACATCAATGCTCGACTAATCACCAGTACGATCTCCCGACGCCAGCAGCTCGTGAACATCTTGACCAGGAATACTGTTTATTGCCTGGACGTCGCGGGGCATCAAGTGAGCATCGTCGGCGCTGGTCGGTTAGTGCGCCGGTTTTTGAGCGACTCGTCGCAGATCGCCTTTCATCACGATTCGATCCGCGGCCCAATACCTGAGGTGCTGTGCCACCTCTTGTAATCGCATGCCTAGGCGATCCAACGAATCAGCCGTGGCGATCAACAGCACTTCTTCGTGGAAATCTGCGGCGGCAATTGGCGGAGACGCGATATTCGGTAGGACATCTCCAAACAAGTCGTCAAATTTCGGTTCCGTATTCGTCTGCGACAGTTGTTCGCGCAACTGCTCAATCCACCGAGGATCGTGGGCGATTGCCCACCATTCCTGCAACTGGTCTCCAGTCCAAGCTTGCACGTCTTGGATGCCGTGCCACAGCCACACCGCACAATCTTCCGGCAGTAAGATCGGTTCACAGACGTCGGCCTCGCACGGATCGCTCGTCACGGCGGTCTCGTCGACTTCGGCCCATTCCCGTCCCGTCCACATGCTGGTTACCTGTTGAGTTGGCGGATTCCAATCTGCCGCCAGACAATCTTCGTAATCCTCGCACGACAGCAGATGTGCCGGTTCGGTAGTGAGATTCGTTTCTTCTGTCATTTCCGGGTCTAACTGTTCCACTGCTATTGTGTGATCGATTTCGGACTGTGACGGCGCGGCCCCGAAACGGTGACCGTGGAACTTGGCAAAGTCATACGCGCTGCCGTAGCCGGTCCTCAGCAACGTCCACCAGAGATTTGTTGACTGATTGCTGGTCCCGAAAGTGGCGAGCGACGAATCGTCATCCCGCTGTTGACCGTCGTCACTCGCCACATGGTCGGCGCCACCAATCTCATCCGACCAACCGTCATC
>CAZFLF010000111.1:0-11010 GCA_964519825.1 uncultured Pirellulaceae bacterium
GCGGAATTGAAACTTGGCGAGTTGCGGAATCAATTCCTGTTTCAACGCCGTCAATTGATTCCGCAACTCGCCAAGTTTCAATTCCGCAAATCGCTTCTCGTCGACGATGGAACCATGTTGCAGGAAATAATCGAGCAAATCGTCCTGCTGACGAGACCGGCGCTTTTCCCAGGCCAATTTGACAATCTCCGTCCCTTCCAGTTGCCCTTCACCCAGTCCGCCCCCCCAGACAAGTCCAAGTAGTTCCCACTGCCGGTCCCAGACATGGTCCTCCCCTGGATGCGCCATTGCATACAGACATTTTCGCTCCCATCGTTGCTGCAGCTCTTCCAAGCTTACGCGGAACGGCTCAATGATCGTTTGGCGCCGGCGTTGATACTCTGGACGCGTACGGTGGTAGGTGTCGCGTTCGACCGGCAATGGTGCATCCATGTTGACCTCGTCAGCCCGATCGAAGAACGCGTACAGGCGAAAGAAGTCTTCTTGAGTCAGCGGATCATACTTGTGATCGTGACAACGAGCGCAGCCAACCGTGAGTCCCAACCAGATCGTGCCGACCATCGAAGTGCGATCGACGACCTGTTCGACACGATACTCTTCCAAGTCCGCGCCCCCTTCACGATTGCTGAGGGTTTGACGGAGAAAACCGGTCCCTAAGACGTGTTCCGAATCGGCCCCGATTAGGTCGCCGGCGAGCTGCGCGACTGTGAATGCGTCAAACGGCATGTTCTCGTTGAGGGCCCGCATGACCCAATCACGATACCGCCACGCGACAGGTCGCAGTTGGTCGGTGAGGTGTCCGTCGCTGTCGCCGTAGTGGCACAGATCCAACCACACGCGCGCCCACCGTTCACCGTAATGAGGTGAACTCAGCAGTCGTTCTACCAGCCGCTCGTAGGCATCCGGCCGCTTATCGCGCAGAAAGTCAGCGACTTCGTCTGGCGTCGGCGGCAAACCGATCAAGTCAATCGTCACGCGCCGGATTAGCGTCGACCGGTCCGCCTGCGGAGATGGTGCAAATCTCTCTTGATCGAGCCGGGCTTGAATAAACAAGTCGATGGGATCGAGTGAGAGAGCCGGCTGTTGGACGATTGGGGGAACAGAAGAAGTGACTGGCCGATACGACCAGTGCGTCTCTTGGGATCTCCCTGTGGCCGCCAGTCCGCCGAGTGACAAGACGACTGTCAGCCAGCGGAGATGCGACCAGATGAGTGGCTTGCTTCGCATCCGCGATAATCCCCGTTTGGACGGCCGGTCATTTCAATCTCGTCGCCGAAGAGAGTGTAATTCCAGTCCGCCCTCCTTCGCCATCAGAGAGGGTCCCCAAAAAACCGGTCGGCGTGGGAAAACGGCCGCATCGATGCGCCACAGAAGCGGATTGACAGTGTCACCTACTTTCCCTCCAGCTTCAGCAGCTTAATCGCATTGCCACGAAAGATCTTGTACTGAACTTCCTCGGGAAGGCGCAGCGAATCGAGCAGCTCGAATTGCGGAATCTTCTGATCGGGCATCAAGACATCGGTACCGAATAGGAGCTGGTCCGCGCGGCGGAGGATGAATTCGCGACCGAAAGTTGGGTCGCGAGCGATCGCTTTTTCGCCCCCAGGTTCGGAAAGATCGCCGTAGAGATTCGGGTACTTTTCCATGAGGCGATCCAGCGCACCACCCGCAACGACGGCCTTGGGAACCGGTGGATAGCGGCCGAAGTCCTCGAACGTCGCGTCGGCCGAGATCGACGCCCAGAAGCCCGCGGCGTGTCCAATCAGCGGCAGATTGGGAAACGCCTTCAGCACTCGTTCGACTCGCGGCAAGCCCGGCGTGTCGGGATTGCGAATGTCGTCCAGGTGAAACAGGATCGGCAGCCCGACGGTGGCGCAAGCTTCGTACAAGTTCATCTGCTGCGGCGCGTCAAAAAATAACCCCGTCTTGTGTTCGCCGAGTCCTCGGCAGCCGGCGTCCTGGTAACGCTTAAGAATGTCGATCAAGCCATTCACGCCGACCACATGCCCAGCTCGCTTGCCAGGTTCTGTCACCGCGCGCGGGTCGACGGCACAGAACGGAATGATCCGCTCGGGAAACTGTTTGTAAGCGGCCAACGCCGTCGCCACGGGCTGCGTGATCGGAGCCGACTCGGGTGAAATGAGCGGCAGGACGCAAGCTCGCTCGACCCCGTACAGGTCCATAAATCGCACGAGCAATTCCGCGGTCAACTCCTGCGCGTGATAGAACGCGCCGAGATGCGTATGGATGTCGATGTACTTGAACTTACGCGGCGGATTCTCGGCGAAGACGCCCGATCTCCCGTATGACAAGGCAAGCGAAGAGGCAGCCAAGAACGAACGACGATGCAATGGCATGCGTACCTCTCCCCTTATAGTGGCCGCGTCTCTCCGAGACGCGAGGCCCAGTCGTGAGGTCCGAGCGCGCGTTACACTTCGATTCATTTTCACAAACTGGTCGAGCAGTGAAGGCCCCTTCTCAAAAGGTTGGGGTACGCGTCTCGGAGAGATGCGACCACTAGATCATCTCGCGCGGGACTTCACCACCGGGAACCAGATGCACCGGACGGCTCGTCGGATCTATGATCGTATCGTCCCTGCTCAGACTGATCAGGGCCAATACAGAGTTCCTACGACGCCATGGGCAACTTGCCCAACTTGAATCGATCCAAATCCGAGTCGTTGACGAGCCCTTGATTTTCCAAACGCACCAAAACCGACAACAAGTCCGCCGAACGTACCGAACGCCCATCTTTCGGAATCGACAAGATGATGAGTGTCCCGGTTTCACGGTGATGAAATGCCAACGAACCGTTTATTTCCGCAGGTTGGTCAAAACCGATGCGACACAAAAACTGCTTCAAACCTTCAAATGTGATTTCATTTTGGTTTTCGTGTGACATCCGTTGCCTTAAGCTGGAATCGCACTTCCCCGTTTTCTATCTGCCCATCGTCGGCAAAATGAAACATCGTCACGTCGACACCGTAATCACGCTCCGGCCGACGCAGTAGATGTCCTTTTAGCAGAACTTTGCGTTCCAAATGGTTTTCGCTGAGATCCTCAATGACATGCTCCCGGGTCCGCCGTTTGCGCTGTGGACTATCCCTGTCGTCGTCTCGGGACATTTTGCATTGCTCAGATGGACGGCGAATAATACCAACCTGCCGCGATCCAACGTAGATGAATCGACATCGGGCTGCTAGCGTGGATGATGCTCAAAAGAGCAAGAATCGCAATCCTTCGAATAATCGAGCGGCTTGATTCCACGAAGTCTAACACTGCTGTGCTTGTTAGCCTCGGCTGCTGTCCTGCGCGGCGACAACACGCCAGGCGTGGCACCGCCGGACAACCCGTTCTTGCCTGCTGGCGTTCGCGACCCGGGATGGCGATTTATTCGTGGGCCGAATTACGACGGTCATTCTCCCGAGATTCATTTGGCAGACGCCTGGCCGGCAGACGGACCGCCAGTCCTGTGGACGCGCGAACTCGGACAGGGCTATTCGGCGATCGTGGCCGATGCCGGGAGAATCTACACCCAGTATCAGACGCTGGGCGGTCAATTTGTCGCCAGCCTCGACGCGGAGACCGGGCGCACGCTGTGGGAACACCGTTACGATTGGCCATTTGAAGCGGCCGGCGTCTACCCCGGACCGCGCGCGACGCCAACGCTTGGTGGAGAGTACGTCTACTTCGCGAGCCCCAATGGATTGATCGGTTGTTTGCGCGCGTCGGACGGGCGGCAGATCTGGACGCGCAACATTCAACAGGACTTTCGCGGACGCGGCACCGACTTCGGCTACGCTTGCTCACCGACTGTCGTGGAAGGATTGGTTGTGATGCCAGTGGGCGGGCCCGGGGCGTCTCTGGTCGCTTTGGACGCAAATACTGGCGCAACCGTCTGGCAAGCCGGTGACGAACCCGCCAGTTACACTCCCGCTTTCCCAATCAATTGGTCGGGAAAGCGACTCGTCGTCGGTCACATGCAGAACGCACTGATCCTCTGCGAGTTAGGCACGGGCCGCCAGCTCTCTCAGCTCGATTTGTCGACTGGTTACGATGAACACTCGGCTTGGCCGATCTACTCGGAGCCGTTTCTCTGGATTTCCGGACCGTTCCGCGGCGGCTCGCAACTATTAGAGGTCGCGGGGGGCGACTCGCCGAGCTTGAAAGTGGTCTGGAAGAAGTCGATCCTTTCCAACGATATCTTGTCGAGCGTGCTGGTCGATGGAGCGGTCTATGGATTCGACGTCCTGGACGCGCAGGCCAAGACTCAACGGCCGACGCGCGGGCATTTTCGTTGTATCGACCTCCTCACAGGTCACGAGCACTGGTCGGTAGCAGCAATGAATTATCGCGACGATTCGTCTTCCGCGACGGAACCGCGAATCGGTCACGCCAGCGTCATCGTGGCGGACGGCAAACTGTTCCTATTCAACGACACGGGCGAGCTGATCCTCGCGCGAGCCACCACGGCTCGCTACGAGGAACTCGGCCGCGCGAAAGTGCTGGGTGGAGAGATTGTTTGGACGCCTCCCACGCTGCACCGCGGTCGACTTTATCTGCGCAATCAATCCCGCGCGGTATGTGTCTTTGTCGGTCGCCCGGAATTGCTGGCCCAGGAGAGGCGGCAAACCACCCTGAAAGTTCGCGACATACCGCAGCAACAGTACCGCGACTGGGCCGGGTTGATCCTGCGGATCGAGCCGGAATATGCCTTTGATCTCCCGAGCGACGATTGGTTTCGCGACTGGTACGCGATTGCACTGGTCGGGGTCTTCCTGCCCGCACTGATCCTGGCTGGAGTGATTCGTTTCGTGAGTGGACAATTCATGTCGCGGAAATACGGCTGGGTCCTCGCCGGCACAATCGCGTTCACGCTCGGAGCGGTCGGCACGACCATCTTTAGTCACCTGCGAAATGACTTTGTCTTCACTTGGCCAGCGTGCTTGTTCGTATCATTCGTATCGGTCGTTTCGCTAGTACGATGGCGGCGCGAGACGGCTACGAATCCACGGACGCTCAATCGCTTTCGATCCTACCTCGTGGTCGCGGCATTCTTGGGGGTGTGTCTCACATATTTCTTGGTGTGTCGGCGACTCAGTTTGGTCTTTGAATGGGCATTCCTGGCGGGCTTTCCCGCCGCACTCCCCTTCGTACTGCTCAGTCGGTGGTTCGCGGCGCAAACAAGTCGCTGGCGGTTGCTCGGTGAACTGCTTTCACTCGCCGTTGCCTTCACCGCATTTTACTGGTCGTCCGTCGCCCTCCTGTGGATGCGATATTGAGCGCGGCACGGCCGCAGCGACAAGGAATGACTAAGGACTAAGGAACTAATGACTAAGGAATTACGAAGCCCCAATGACCAACAACACGGCATAGATCGAGTCATTACCACGGACGCAAAAGCTCGCACGGCCGTTCCCTCATTCGACATTCGTTAGTCATTAGTCCTTAGGAATTAGTCATTGCGCAAAAGTGCGCGCCAATGACCGTACAACAACATAATCGACGTTCTTTCGGCTGCTGTCGTGCCTTATCGCTGCGGGGCACCCACGGACTGGCCGGTTATGTCGAAAATGCACCAGGTTTTTCCATCGGGTCCGGTGTAAGGATTAAGAATCAGCTTTCCGACAACCTGGACCGGTTTACTCATGAAGTTGGTGGTGACTCCGGGCTCCAGCTTGACTCGGATCAAGTGGTCGGCCTGACCGGAGGGGCCGAACTTGCATTCGGTGTTCCGCAGCAAAATGAACTCGGTAATTCCTTTTTGCTTGACGTCTGGGTGCATGTAACCGACGACTCGGACGCGTTGGCCATCGAGCTCTTTGACGCGATCGGTGAGCATCCACGGCCGAAACACGATGTCGGCTTGCATGCCGCAGTTGAGGTCGTCGAACGTGATTGCATGTACTTCAGTGGACTTTGCCGGAGCGGATTTCGCCGGAGCAGATTTTTCTGGAGCGGGTTTTTCTGGAGCGTCAGCAGAATTCGCGGCCTCAGCGGCTAGCTTAGAATCAGCCGATGATGTTGATTCCGTCGGCTCCGTCTGGGCATCGAGTGAAGGTTGAGAATTCTCGTCCCCAGTGCCTGACACTGGGATCGTGGCAGGTGGTTTTACGGACTCTCCACCAACGTTATGCTGCGCTCGATCCTGCGCCGAAGTCCCTGTCGAATCCCCACAACCGGAAATCACCGACAACGAATAGGCCAGTAGAGGTAAAAAGAACAAGTGCTTCATGGCAGGCCAGACTATATATTCTCCGAGGGAGCGCATTTTCTCGGGCACTCTTGGCCCATCACCAGCCATCGCCAACTGCCGGTGCATTCGCTGCGCTGAGCTTAACGTCTGGTTGTACCGATTGCCCAAGCGAATACAACTCGGCGTTCGTTGGCAATCGGTTTGAGACCGCCGCGGGTCATTTCGCCGCGGCGCCGAGTTGCTCGACCAGCCACGCGAACGGTTCGACGATGCCGCGGGGCTCGATGCGCAGCGGCAGGTTCAATCGCTCGCCGTAAGCGTCGACTGCGGTAGCGACGCTGGCAATCGACGTGGCGAAGAAGCGATGACCATGAAGTTGTTCGCGGCATTGCCGCCAAAGTCCGGGCACATAGCGGCGTGCAAATTCGTCGGGTGATTCAAACGCCCAATCACAGCGATCGGCTTTGGTGAAGACAATCGCCACTGGCCGTTTAGACCAGCCCGTGGACTTCTTGGTCGGTTCGCCGGACAACAGATCACCGACCACTTTCAGTGCAAAGAACTCCGACTCCTGGATTCCGTTGGCCAATTCGTCCGCATCGATCAGGATCATTGCCGCAGTCCCATTGGTCAGCAGCCGCCGGATTGCCGGGGCGGCAGGCGGGGATTCGATTTCTTGCAAGGCTGTCGCGCCGGAAACATCCGGCAGAATCAGTTCGAGCGGCCGCTTGCTGCGTTGCGAACGGACAGCGCAATGGACCCACATCCATCCAGCCGGGTCCGACGGCGTTGGGGGTGGAAACTCGCGGCGCGCGAGAGCCGCCATCGTTTGTTGCTGCAGCGAGACGGAAAAGGCGCCGCGAGCCAACAGCTGCATCTCTGCCGGGTGCCGCGAGAGCATATCCATGAGCAAACCCAGATAACAGGTCTTGCCCACTCCGGCAGCACCAAGCACCGCCACCAATTGCGGAGGTATTTGCTTTTTTTTATCTGTCGAATAACCGATCGCCAGCGGCGCGTGGCATTGCTGACAAAACGCACCGTCGAACCGATTCTCCCCGTCGCAAACGTAGCACCGCACCGGCTTCGCATATTGCGCCAATTCGTAGGACTGCAACGGCACAGTGCTCCAGGTGCTCACGGCGCTGTCTCCAATCCAGCGGCATCTCCGACCGAGAGCGCGCAACGGAAGCCGACGTTGTGTCGTCGCGCGAGAGGGGCATCGCCACTGTGCAGCTGGCACGTGGCCTGGTGTTCGAAGTAGGTGTCGAACGCGCCGCCGCGCAGACTCTTCAGTGCGGGTTCAAATCGCGCTTCCTTGCCGTAGACCGACACACGCAAATCCGTCGTGGTCCATTCCCACACGTTGCCTACCAATTGTCCGACGCCGTTGGCCGATGCTCCCGAACTGAATTGGTCGACGGGCGACGGTCGTTCCAGTCCCGAGATCCACAAATTGGTACGGGCCGGATCTAACACGTCGCCCCAGGGGAAACGTCGCTGAATGACCGAACCGTGTCCCGCAGTCGAGCAGGCCGCGACTTTGACCCATTCCGCATCGCTTGGCAAGCGTTTGCCACACCATCGTGCGAATGCGTCCGCCTCAAACCAACTCACTCCGATGACAGGCCAATCCGCGGTGCCGCCGGTGAACTGGCCGTTGGACCAAAACCTCGGCCCGGGTGTGCCGGTTCGATCAACGAATTCAGACACGCGCGGCCATATCGCTGCGTCCCACACGGCATCCTGCACGTAGCCACCATGAGTCACGAATTCGCGAAACTGACCATTCGTTACCGGATGGCGGTCCAGCACAAAGGCGGCAACATGTTCCAAATGAGTCGGCTCGCCCCGGCTCTCGTCCGCGTCGCAGGACCAGTCGGTGAGCAGGACATCTCCTGCGGGAGTCCACGCCATTTCCTGCAGCAACATTTCGCGCACAGCCGCCAAGTGCGACGCGTCGATCGTCTTGGCCATGGCGGGCCGCAACAGAATCGCGCCGCGCCCCAAATCAAGAAAACGCTGCACTAGGTAAGCCTGTTCGTCGCTCCCCTTAATGACGACTCTGCGACGGGGAGCGGCATGCTGCGGCGCCTCGCCGGTCGTTGCCGGTTTACCGCCACCGCGCGAGCCAAAGAGCGCGGTCACGACCTGCTTCATCCATCGTCCAAGGATGCGGATACCACACCAAGATTGAAGTTGCTGCAGCATGTTCCGCCTCGCGATCGGCTCCCGTCAGCTCGAACGATATCCGGCCGATTGACTTGTTCCAGATCAACTCTCCAAGACGGATGACATGTGCGACTGGGCGTAGTCCGCCTGAGCCGCGTTGACTATTGGATCGGTTTTGGTGATTCCGCCAGTCGATATAGCCGCTTCACCAAACTGCGTGGCGGCTCCGATGAAGGCCGTGAGCAATTCTGTCTGTTGTTCGAGCATTCCGCGCATCGTGGACAGTTCCAGCTTCGTTGTTTCCTGTTGTCGCGCGAGCAGTGCGTTTTTCTCGGCTAATCTGCGCCAGCTCTCTTCCGCGGCGGACTTGGCCGCCTGCCGATCCTCCTCCGCCGTGTCCAAAGCCAACTGCACGGCCAACGAGTCGAAATCGTCGAACAGAACAGTGACGTCACGTTCCCAGGCCAGACGGTTTTCACGCAATTCCGCCAGCGTGCCGCGGATCGTGGTCAACCCGGCCGCGTGAGCGTCGGGAGCTTGTGCTAATGCGATACTCATGGTGTGTCTCAAGTTGCTTCGCCATCCGACCCAACTACTGTCTACCTACAAGACTTCGCCATCGAGAATCTACGTCGCGCGGCGATCAGGAGCAAATTGCTTTGGCCTGACGGTTGTACAATCGGCGACTCCTCATTCCGAATGTGCCGGCCGATGCCGGAAAGCATGCGTCAGGGCGTCAAGTGGCGCTGGTTGGAGCGGCTGGGACAGTCATACTAGCTGTAATAGCGCGGTTCTCTGGTCGTGGAATTCGCGGACTAGTGGCCGAGCAACCCCGAGGCGAACCGCTCCGTGTGGAGTGGAGAGCCACCAAGGCCGAACACGCGCGATTCCTTCGGTTCCAGCCCTGGCCGTGGCCGCACAAGTCGGGCAGAATTCAGCCGAGGGTCGAATAACGCCATGTCGAAAAAATCGAAGAAGAGCCGCCGCCGGTCACTTACCCATGAGGATCGAAAGCGTTTGCCGCAGGTTGCTGAGGACCGACGATCGGTGGCGGTGACTGTCGCCTGGATGATGTCGACGCTCGCGACAGCCGCGGCATTGGCGCTAGCTGCTGCTGCCTACGTTCTAACTCGTTCATTGTCGAACGACGCCGGCCGGCCAAATCCAATGGCAGCGCTCCCCGGCTTGTTGCTGTTCATTGCGTTGGTCACGGGAATTCTCACTGTAGTCCTGATCCCAATCGTCTATCGCGTGCGTCCGACTCCCCCGCCGTCAATGGTGACGATCGGTTCCGCGTGCATCGCCGTCTCTCCATGGATCGTCATACTCTTCCGTGCGTGGGCCTGAATGAGGCACGCGATGCGCGAGTGGGTTTCGTCGCTGAAGAGCCTCCGGATTTGAAGCCACCCACCGTTGCCGCTTGCGTCCGCGCGACTGCTAACGAGAATGGGCGGCATGACTAAGACAGATTATGTGCGATCCGAGCATCACGAATTCATGGCCGCATCGGCAGAGGCAATGGCCAATCCAGCGCTTCAAGGAATTCTTGGCCGGCTGAGCACGACGCTCGGTGTGCGAAACAAGCAGGCTTGGGCCACGTTTCGCGATTCCGATTTGGTGCGACAGCAGGCTCGCGCGATTAAGGACGCAACACTCGCCGAACTTGACCAGCATCTTGCGTTGCTAGCGGACAACGTAGAACGTAGCGGCGGGCATGTGCATTGGGCGGAGACTGGCGAAGAGGCTTGCGGACAGGTCCTCGACATCATTCGCCGCCACGGCGCGACGAAAGTCGTCAAATCCAAGTCGATGACCACGGAGGAAATTCACCTTAACAAGGCGCTCGCGCAAGCCAACATCGAGGTCGTCGAAACGGACTTTGGTGAGTACATCATCCAGGTCGCCCACCACCGGCCGTCGCACATCGTCGGTCCCGCACTGCATCTTTCCAAAGAACAAGTGACGGACATTCTCAACACGGTTTCCGACATTCCACTTCCCGCCGAGCGCGAGCAGCTCGCACAATTCGCGCGGCGCAAGCTGCGGGCCCGTTTCGCCGCGGCGGAAATCGGCATCACCGGAGCCAACTTCGCTGTGGCCGAAACCGGCACGATCGTCATCGTCGAAAACGAGGGAAACGCCCGGCTCACGACTGCGCTGCCCAAGGTGCATATCGCGGTGATGGGCATCGAGAAGGTTATCCCGCGATTGGCCGACGTGCCGCCGTTTCTTAAAGTGTTGGCCCGCGCCGCGACTGGGCAAAAAATATCCGTCTATACCTCACTCATCACCGGCCCACGCCGCGCAGGAGAATTGGACGGTCCGGAGGAGTTTCACTTAGTGATTCTCGACAACGGCCGCAGTGGCATTCTGGCAGGGCCGCTGCGCGAGAGCCTGTTTTGCATTCGCTGCGGCGCGTGTCTGAACGCCTGCCCGATTTATCGCACGGTTGGCGGTCACGCCTACGGTGGCGTCTATGCCGGCCCGATCGGAGCCGTGCTCACACCGCTTTACAACGGGCTCGCGCCGAACCACCATCTGCCACACGCGTCCAGCCTGTGCGGCGCGTGCGAGGCCGCGTGCCCGGTCAAGATCCAAATTCCCGACATGCTGGTCAAGCTGCGCGAGCAATTGCACAACAC